>NZ_JBSPTO010000019.1:0-120548 GCF_053850215.1 Mesorhizobium sp. f-mel | reverse complement strand
ACTGGAATGCCGAAACTACATCGAAAACGCCGGATACAAGTCAACCTAAATGCGAAAGGCTCTAGTCCAACCGAGAATCGGTCCCGATTTCCGGCGTCATGCGCGAAGCTTTGCACAGCGCCAGCCGATCCCGGACGGGGTGCCAAAACGGCGACAATTGTCGGATTGCCAGACCCTCTCGCGTCGGCCGGCTTCAGTACTCGCGCTCGTAGAAAACGCCGCCCTTGGCTTCGCCGGCGTCTGTGGCCTCGCCGCGCAATTTGACGCCGCGCCCGACGTCGAGATCGATCGCCGCCTTGCCCGAACCCGGCTTGTCGCCCTTCTGGATGGTCACATAGGTGCGGTCGTTGAGATATTTGCCCGCCGAGACCGCGGTGCCGCCTTCCTCGTCGGTGATGACGTCGAGATCGTCGACGCCGATCGCGCTGCGCAGGTTCTGGAGCAGCGAGGTCGAGCCACCGACACCGGCCAGCTGCGCGGCGGCTTCGGCAAGCTGGGCGATCTGCAGCGGCGACAGGTTCGACATCGAGCGGCCGAAAATCAGTTGCGCCAGGACCTCGTCTTCCGGCAGCGCCGGCACCGACGAGAAGTTGAATTTCGGATTGGTCGCCTCGCCCGACACCACGATGGTGACGGTGGCGCTGCTCGTCGTCGATGTCGCTGTGAGGTTGAGATAAGGCACCAGCGAGCCGGAAAAGCCGACCGTGCCTTCGGTGAAGGTCAGCCGCTTGGCGAGGATCGTCAGCCGCCCGCGCTGCAAGGTAAAGGTGCCGACGGCCTGCGGCGACGATGCCGGGCCGGTCAGCCGCAGCGAACCGCCAAGCTCGGCATCGACACCCCTGCCCTGGATGAAGATCTGGCTCGGCGCGTTGACCCTGACATCGAGGTTGAGGCCGCCGCCGCCGCTGCTGCCGCTCGCCGTCGCTGGGCGCAACGCCTTGTCCTGCGCGCGCACGGCGGCTGGTGCGTTCTTGTGCTTGACGTCGAGCGCCGCAAGCGAGCCCGGCAGCTTTTCGGGAACGGTGATGACGGTCTTGGCCAGGTTGATCGTACCCGAGATCACCGGCGCCGACGCGAGCGGCCCCTTGATGGTCAGGTCGCCACTGAGGTTGGCGGTGACCACCCTGCCGTCGGTGTAGCGGCCGTCGACGAGCTTGACCGACAGATCGGCTGGAAAACCTTGCGCCGGATTGATGCCGACCGTGCCGCTGGCCGACAGGCTGCCGCGCGTCGACAACGTGCCAGTCAGGCGGTTGATCCTGGCGACGCCACCGCCGATCACCACATCGGCGGTGATATCGTTGATCGCAAGTCCCGAGCGTGCATCGATCAGGCGGGCACCTGACGTGCGGACCGTGCCTGTGATCACCGGCGACGTCGCCGGGCCGCGCACCTTCAAATTGACGTCGGCCGTGCCGCTCAAAGACAGGCCTTGCGCGGCAAGTGTCCGGGTGAGGAAAGCGAACGGCACCTTGCCGGCAAAGTCGAGATCAAGGGTGGGCGTGCCTGATGTCGTCATCGTGCCGCCGCCCTTGAGGCCGAGACCGGCGGCATCGCTCATGCTGGCGTCGAAGGTCAGCCTGTTGCCAGAATATGTTCCGGAGGACGAAACGCCCATGCCGCCGAAACCGGCACCGCGGGTCTGCGACGTCTGGACGCCTGCGGCGTCGATCTTGAAGGCGACGGCCGGATTGGCCGGCGCGCCCGTCACCTTCACCGTGCCCGATATCGAGCCGGCGGCATCGAGGCCCGGCGAGAAATTGTTGGCGAGCGACATCGGCACCCGCGCCAGCGTCGCGTTGAGATTGAGCGCCTCCCCGACCTTGCCCGAAACCGTCGCCGTGCCGCCGCCGAGGTTGAGTGCGAGCTTGTCCAGGCTGGTCGTGCCGTTGGCGATGGTGATGGTCGAGGCCTGAGCGATCGCCGCCTTGATGCCGCGCATGGTCGCCTGGCCGGAGGTGAGCTCGACGGTCGTCGTGCCGTTGGCGACCCTGACGCGGCCGGCGGCCCTGGCCGGAATGTCCTTGACGGTGGCGCCGCCGGAAAAGCCTGTCCAGTCGCCGTCACGCTTGAGATCGACATCGATGCCGCGAATGACGGTGCCGCCGGAGGTGACGCTGTCGGCGCGGATCTTTCCGGAGATCACCGGTGCCGCGAGATAGTTGGCGATCGATGCATCGATAGTGACCGTCCTTGCCGAAACATCGCCGCGTGAAATCGAAGCCGTCGAAGCCTTGATGGTGACCTCAGGCGCACTGCCGGTCTTCGAGAAGACGATCGTGCCACGCACGTCGCCTTCCGCCTTTTCCAGCGCAAGGGCTGCGAGCGGTCCGATATCAGGCAGGTCGAGCGCCACGGTGCCATCAGGCACGAACGCCTCGTCAAGTGCCAGGTCGCCTGATACCCGGTTCTTGCCGAGTGACAGCAAAAGCCCGCTGATGGCGCGCTTGCCGTCTGACGTCGCCAGCACGGCACGGCCTTGCAGGGGCTGGCCCGCGACATTTCCGGTCAGTTGGACATTGGCCGCCGGGTTGGCGGCATCGGCCTTGCCGGTGGCGGTGAGCCTCAACCCGGTGATCTCGCGTTCGGCCACCGAGAGCCGGTCGCTGTTGACCGTCAGCGACAGGTCGGGCGCGGTGCCGGCGCCTTGCGCGTTCAGCGCGAAGGCGATGGCGCCCTTGGCATCCCCGGACAGAAGCGAGATGTCGGCCAGCGCGCCCTTGATGTCGGCGGCGAGTTTATTGTCGGCAAGGCTGGCCTGCCCGTCGGCGGTCAGCGCGCCGGACACCAGTCTGATCGCGTTGGCGGTGACATTGCCATTGGCGTCACGCTTCAACGCGGCACTGAGTTCTGTCCGCTTCGCGAGCACACCGCGCACTGCCGCCGGCAGCGCCGCGGAAACGACGTCGGTCTTGACGTTGAGGTCGATGGCGCCTTCGGCCAGCGAGACCTTTCCGTTGAAGGTGCTGTTCAGCGCATCGCCCGTAACCGACCCGCTGTCGATGACGATGGCGTCGGTCGCCAGACTGCCGGCGACCTTGGCGGTGACCTTCCCGGCGATCAGCGGCGCGATGGTCGGATTGTCCAGGCCGATCTTGTCCGCCGTCACCGTGCCGGAAATCGGCCCTGTCCGGCTTTTCACGTCGAAGGCGTCCGAGTGCAATGCCAGGGTGAGCCCCTCGAGCTTAGCTAGACTGGTGGCGGCCGAAGGCAGAACAGCGGAGATATCGAGCTTCGGCTGCGTGCCCTGCCCTGCAGCCTTTACCGAAAGCGCCTGCAGCTCGAGCTTGATCGGGCTCTCGGTGCTGCCAAGCGCCAGCGGCAGGCTCGGGCCGGTCGAGGCCAGGTCGAGCGCAAAATCGCTGGCGCCGTTCGGGTTGATGGTGCCGGCGGCCTTGCCGGAAATTTTGTCACCGGCAAGCGTCGCATGGTCGATGGCAATGCCACCGGCAGAGGAGTAGCTGCCTGCCGCATCGACATTGAGCGACCCGAGCCCCGCCTGGCGGGTCTGGCGGGTCTCAGCGCCGCTGAGCTGCGCATTGAAACGAATGTCGGGGGCTGCCGACGGTCCCGTCACTTTCGCTGTTCCGCCGAGCGAGCCCGCGGCGTCGAGACCGGGTGAAAAATCATTGGCAAGGGCGGCCGGCAGCGCGGAAAACTCTGCCGCGAGGTCGAGCGTCGGGCCGGCGGTGCCGGACACGGTCACCGATCCGCCGCCGACATCGAGCATCAGCTTCTCGATGCTGGCCGTGCCATTGGCGATGCTCAGGGTCGACGGCTGCGCGATCGCTGCCTTGATGCCGCGAATGGTCGCTTCGCCAGAAGCGATCTCGACACTTGTCGTGCCGTCGGCGATCTTCACCCTGCCTTCGGCCCTGGCCGGAATGTCCTTGACGGTGGCGCCGCCGGAAAAGCCTGTCCAGTCGCCGTCACGCTTGAGATCGACATCGATGCCGCGAATGACGGTGCCGCCGGAGGTGACGCTGTCGGCACGGATTGTTCCGGAGATCACCGGTGCGGCGAGATAGTTGGCAATCAGCGCATCGATGGTGACCGTCTTTGCCGAAAGATCGCCGCGCGAAATTGAATCTGTGGTCGCCTTGATGGCGACGTTCGGCGCATTGCCGGTCTTCGAGAAGACGATCGTGCCACGCACGTCGCCGATAGCTTTTTCCAGCGCCAGGGCTGCGAGCGGACTGATATCGGGTAGATCCAGCGCCACCGTGCCGAGCGGCAGGAATCTATCGTCGAGAGCAAGGTCGCCCGAAACTTTGTTGTCGCCCAGCGACAGGCTTAGTCCGTCTATGGACCGCTTTCCCTGGCGCGTTACCAGCGACGCCTTGAAATCGAGTGGCTCATCATTGACGGATCCGGTGAGCGAGATATCGGCCGCCGGGCTGGCGATGTCGCCCTTCCCCGTCGCGGTGAGCTTTAGCCCGGTGATTTCTCGCGCCGCCACCGAAAGCCGGTCGCTGTCGACCGTCAGTGACAGGTCCGGCGCTGTACCGGCGCCCTGCGCGTTCAGCGCGAACGTTATGGCGCCCTTGGCATCCCCGGACAGAAGCGAGATGTCGGACAGCGCGCCCTTGACGTCCGCACTGACATTGTTGTCGGCGAGGCTGGCCTGCCCGTCGGCGCTGAATGCACCTGATACCAGCCTGATGGCGTTGGCGGTGACATTGCCGTTGGCGTCGCGCTTCAGTGCCGCGCTGAGCTGCGTCCGCTCGGCGAGCACGCCGCGCACTGCCGCCGGCAGTGCTGCGGAAGCCGCATCCGCCCTGACGTTGAGATCGATGGCGCCGTCGGCCAGCGAGACCCTTCCGTCGAAGGTGCTGTCCAGTACCTCGCTCGTCACCGAGCCGCTGTCGATGACGAAGGTATCGGTAGCGAGATCGCCGGCGACCTTGGCAGTGATCTTTCCGGCGAGCAGCGGCGCGATGGTTGGATTGTCCAGGCCGATCTTGTCCGCCGTCACCGTGCCGGAGATCGGCCCTGTCCGGCCCTTCAGATCGAAGGCGTCGGAATGGAGCGCAAGCGCGATGCCTTCGGCCTTGGCGAGGTTGGTGGCGACCGACGGCAGTGTCGCGGAAATATTCAGCGTCGATTGCATGCCCTGCCCCGCGACCTCCACCGACAGCGCCTGCAACTCGAGATTGATCGGGCTCTCGGTGCTGCCAAGCGCCAGCGGCAGGCTCGGGCCGGTCGAGGCCAGGTCGAGCGCAAAATCGCTGGCGCCGTTCGGGTTGATGGTGCCGGCGGCCTTGCCGGAAATTTTGTTACCGGCAAGCATCGCGTGGTCGATGGCAATGCCGCCGGCGGACGAGAAACTGCCTGCCGCATCGAAGGTGAGCGGCCCGAGCCCCGCCTGGCGGGTCTGGCGGGTCTCGGCGCCGCTGAGCTGCGCACTGAAACGAATGTCCGGGGTTGCCGACGGTCCCGTCACTTGCGCCGTTCCACCGAGCGTGCCCGCGGCGTCGAGGCCGGGTGAAAAATCATTGGCAAGGGCGGCCGGCAGTGCGGAAAACTCCGCCGCGAGGTCGAGCGTCGGGCCGGCGGTGCCGGACACGGTCACCGATCCGCCGCCGACATCGAGCATCAGCTTCTCGATGCTGGCCGTGCCATTGGCGATGCTCAGGGTCGATGGCTGCTCGACCGCCGCCCTGATGCCGCGAATTGTCGCTTCGCCCGAGGCGATCTCGACGCTTGTCGTGCCCTCCGCGATCTTCACCCTGCCTTCGACCATGGCCGGAATGCCGGCGACGGTGGCGCCGCCGGAAAGCCCGGTCCAGTCGCCTTCGCGCTTCAAATCGACACCGATGCCGCTGATCACGGTGGCCCCCGATGTGACCGTATCAGCCTTGATCGTGCCGGAGATCGCCGGTGCCTTGAGATAGTTGGCGACCAGCGCGTTAACGGCGGTGGTCTTTGCCGTCAGATCGCCGCGCGAAATAGACCCGCTCGTCAGATCGATCGCGACCGTCGGCGCGCCACCATCAATCGAGAGGCGGATGCTGCCCTGCACGTCGCCTGCCGCCGTCTGCCCGGCAAGAGCGGCCAGCGGCCCGATATCGGGCGCTTCGAGTGTCAGCGTGCCGAGTGGCAGCAAGCTGTCGTCGAGAGCGAGATCGCCCGAGACCTTGTTGTCGGCCAGCGACAGGCTAAGCCCGTTGAGGGAACGCTTTCCGTCACGCGTGATCAACGATGCCCTGAGATCGAGCGGCTGATCATCGACGGACCCGGTCAGTGAGACATCGGCAGCGGGATTGGCGATGTCGGCCTTGCCCGTCCCAGTCAGCTTGATCGTCTTGACCGTACGGCCCGACGCCGTCAGGCTGTCGCTGTCGGCCGAGACCGAGAAATCCGGCGCCGTGCGCGCGCCGCTCGCCGTCAGCGCGAAATCGACGGCCCCGCCGACCGGTACGCCAACCATCGGCGACAGCACCGAAACGTCGCCGAGCGTACCCTTGATGTCGGCCTGGATATCGGTGCCCGTCGCGCTGGCGGTGCCGCTGGCGCTGAGCGAGCCTGAAGTGAGTTGCAGCGCATTGGCGGCAAAGGAACCTTGCGGGTCACGGGTCGCGGTCGCCGAGAATGTCACGCGCTTGCCCAGAACCGAGCGGATCTGCGGCGGCAGCGCAGTCGAGACGGCATCGGCATTCATCTTGAGCGTCATCGCCAAATCGGCCAGCGTCACCCTGGACGTCACCGAGGCATTGAGCGCATCGCTGCGCAGCGTGCCTTGATCGACGACGATCTCGTCCTTGCTGACCGACCCGGCGAGATCAGCGGTCACCCTGCCGGTCACCAGCGGCGCCAGCGTCGCCACGTCGGTGTTCAGGCCGCCGGCCGCAAGCTTGATGGTGACCGGTCCGCTGCGGTCCTGGATATCGAAGCCGTCGGAATGGATTTCAGCCACCAGATCGTCCACCCGCGTGCCGCCCGCCACTACCGAGACCAGAGACGCGCCGATGTCGACTATCGGCGCCTTGCCGCCGCCGAACGCGCGGGCCGTAGCGCCGGTGATCGCGACGGTCACGGGCTGCGCCGCAGTGCCGAGGCTGAGTACGATCGGTGGGCCTTTGGCGGCGAGCTCCACCGAAAGGTCGCTGGCGCCATTGGGGTCGATGATGCCCGCGGCCGTGCCATGCACGGCATCGCTGTCGATGCTGGCGCGCTCAACTTCGACGCCGCCCGTCACGATCGCGGTTCCGGCAAGGTCGAAACTGGTCTTGCCGGCAAACAAGGATTTCAGATTGTCCGGCAAGAAGCGCTGGAAATCGCCGTCGCCCTTTGCCTCGACATAGTTGCCCTTGTCGGTGAGTTGGTGGCGACCGGTGAGCTGGGTGACGATCTGGCCGTCGACGACGAAGGTACCGATGCCGCTCCAGTTGGCGACCGGCCCCGTGCCGGTGACGACGACGTTGATCGGCGGCGCATCCGGCAATTTGAGCAGATTGGCGATGATGCCGCCGGCCGGCTCGGATGCCTTCAGATCGAGATCGAGCTTGTTGTCGGCGGGCGCAAAATGGATGTTGGCGTCGACCTTGCCTTGCTTGCCGTCGTGGCGGGTGATGTTGAGGCTGGTTTCTAGCGCCAATGGCGCCGCGTCGGCCTTGAACGAACCCTTGGCCGCGAGCTCTGCAATACCGCTGCCGGCCAGGGCCTGCCCGAGCGCGATTTCTGGCAGGTCGATCTGCTTGATGTCGAGCGACACCGGCAGCGTGGGGGCGCCACCCTGGTTCGGCTGCGTGCCGGCCACCGGCAGCCGCGCCAGCTCGATGCGATCGGCGGCGATGCGGCCGGCGCTGAAGTTTTTCGACAGAAGCGCCAGCGGCGACCAGTCGACGGCCACCTTGCGCGCCACCAGCCAGGCGCCCTGGCGATCCGCCAGCACGACATGATCGACAGTCAGCGCGCCGGACCAGATGCCGTCGATGCCGCTGACCGTGACCTTGCGGTCATCGGTTGACGCCACGGTCGAGATGATGCCGGCGAGATTGTCGCGGCCGCGCTCGGTCTTGGTCAGCACGACGAGCGCACCGACCACTGCCGCCACTAGGATGAGCAGCGTGTAAAGGACAATGCGAAGGATGCGCTTGAACATTGTCATCAGAACGCCTGGCCGATGCCGGCATAGATGCCGAAATGCGGGTCATCGGGACCCCGGTTGAGCGGCACCGCCGCATCGATGCGCAGCGGTCCGAACGGCGTAATATAGCGCAGGCCGACGCCGGTGCCGACCTTCATGCCAGAAAAATCCGGGAATTGATTGGTCGAGACGGTGCCGACATCGACGAACGGCACGACGCCGATCGTGTCGGTGATGGCGATGCGCATCTCGACCGAGGTCTCGAAGAAGGATAACCCGCCGATCGGCTCTCCGTCGATGTCCTTGGGACCGATGCCCTGATAGGCATAACCGCGCACCGAACCGCCGCCGCCGGAATAGAAGCGTCGGTCGGCCGGAACATCCTGAAGGCCGGCACCGATGATCGAGCCGATGGCGACACGTTCGGCCAAGACGAACTTCGAGGCCGCGTCGAGCGACTGATAGGCCGATCCTTCGCCCCTCAGCTTGACGAAGGCCGCACCGTTCAAAATGTCGTAGCTCGGCTCGGCATAGGCCAGCGCCCTGAATCCCGTCGTCGGATTGAGCCGGCTGTCCCGGTTGTCGAAGACATATCGCAGCGGAATGCTGGCTATCAGATAGGTGTGCTTGCCGAAGGAATCGGTGATCTTCGAATAGTCGAGCGCGACTTCCGCGGAAACCGTCTGCTGCCTGTCGAGTTCATAAGACAGGCCGGTGTTGCCCTTGACCGAGAAATGGTCGTAGGCGTCGGGATGCTCTAATACGGTGTTGGCGCCGGCGAAGAATTTCGACGCCGGCCCGACCACGCCCGGTTTTTCGAACATGATGCCGGCATTGTAGTTGAGCTCGGTCAGCTCATTGCTGCCGATACCGCTGATTGCGCCCTCGATGCGCAGCTTTTCGGCACGGCCGAACAGGTTGCGGTGGCCCCAATAGCCTTCAAGGCCGAGCCCCTCGGTGTTGGAGAAGGTGCCGCCAAGGCCGAAATAGCGCGGCTTGCGCTCGCTCACTTCGACGCCGATCGGGATGTTGCCGTCGGCGTCGAGACTGTCGGCCTCCTTCAGCGTCACGCTGTTGAAGACTTCCAGCCCGAGCAGGCGGTCGCGCGCCTCGTCGATCTCTTCCGGCGAATATTGGCGGCCGCGCTTCAGGCCGGTCATATATTCGGTGAAATCGCGGTCGACCTTTTCGGTGCCCTCGACCGTGGTGTCGCCGTAGCCGGCAACCGGCCCGGCCGCCACAGTCAGCGTCACGTCGAGCGTCGAGGTGGCGTGGTCGGCAATGATCTCGCGCTCCGTCACCTTGGCCAGCGGCCTGCCTTCCTCTTTGAGCGCCCGCACGATCGACGCCTCGGCCTTGAGCACGGCACCGGAACCGGCATCGCCGCCGGCGATCAGGCCGAAATCGGCCCCCGCCAGCCCCGCCGCATCGCCCGCCAGCCTGATGTCGCCAAGCGTGAATTTCGGCCCGGTCGCAATGTTGATCACCACCGGAATCGGCTGCGGACCCGAAAATTCGGCGTCGGGCGGCAAATCGTCGAGCGGCTTGCCTTCGATGGTGATGGTGACGACGCCCTCGTAACGGGCGTCCGCATAAAGTGCGGCGACAAGCTGATCGCGGTCGCCACGCGCCTTGGCCAGCAGGCCGAGCGAACCAGAGACTGGACGTTCTTCGTCGTCCTTCAGCGCCGAGGCGTTTTCGAGCTTCTCGGCGAGATCCTCGTCGGCGTCGGGCGCCTCGATGGTCACCGCATAGCGCAACGGATCGACGATGTCGGCATCTTCATCCTCCGACGATCCCCACAGCTTGATGCCGAAGATCTCGAAAGCGGCCGCATTTCCGCTCGCGGCAACCAGTGCAGTCGAACATAGCAAGGAGAAAAGCAAAGCGAGCGAAAACACGCGCCGTGGCGCGGTTCCTCCCGACATCTGCTTTTCATACGCCGACATTACAACTCTACCCTAGCGTCCAAAGCTAAAATTGGAATGAAGTTCTGAATTGCTCGTAAAGGGGCCACAATCCAATTGTCTGAAATGGACAGGGCTTGGAATTCACACCTTCTGCGTCGCCGCAAGAATGCGTGATCCCTGTCCTATGGAGGTACTACCGGTCATCGGCCGGAAAGGAAACCGTTGGCAGGCGGAACCTGCCGCGTCCTCGTGTTGACAAGGCTGACTGAAGCTTGAACATGTCCGGACGTAACGTAAAGCAGTGTCTGGAGGGGTTTATGGCAATGCGCGCGGCTCGTGGTCTGTCGATTCTTTTCTTTCTCTTTTTCACCTGGAGCGGTGTCGCGCAAGCGGCCGAAGCGCGCCGGGTGGTGACGTCAGACAATTCCGATTATTTCGGCTTCGATCTCAGATCCGACCAGAATGTCAGCCTAGACCAGTGCAAGACGACATGCCTCGGCGATCCGGCCTGCCGCGCCTTCACCTACAACCCCAAAGCCAAATGGTGTTTTCTCAAATCCGACTACAACACGCTGAAACCCTTCAAGGGCGCCGTCGCCGGCAAGGTCGTTAACATCGATGGCGACCTCGATATCGGCGCCCCGCCGGATCTCGCCTTCTTCCCCACCTGGATGGCCGACCAGGCCCAGCAATACCGCAACAGGCTCACAGGCCCTGCCTACACCAAGCCCACCGAAGGGCTGACGGCACTGAGGGAGGCGGCCGAACAGGCGTCGCTGACCGGCGACCACCGCTCGGCCATGCAGAAATACGAGGCTTTGGTTTCCGTATTGCCCGATGATGGCCAGCTCTGGTTCGAACTGGCGCAGGAAACGCTCGCCGTGCAGCCGACCGCCAACAGCGCGGAGGCGTCTACCCTGCCTGCGAACGCCACCTCCGCCGGCTTCAACGCCTACAAATTGCTGCGTACCACCAAGACGCGCGCCGACGTTCTGGCGCTGCTCGGCGCCGCGCTCGATCGCCGCGACCTCGCCCGGCCCGCCCTGCAGGCTTACGAAGCGAGCCTCGCGCTGGTCAATTCTCCGGCGGTCAAGGCCGATTATGAAGACTTGAAAGCGCGCAAGGGCTTTCGCGTAATCGATCACACGGTCGAAGCCGACACCAGTGCGCCGCGCATCTGCGCGGAGTTTTCCGAGGATCTGGTCAAGACCGGCGTCGACTATTCGCAATTCGTCACCGTCGACAACGCCGCTCCCAGGGGCGTCGAGGCCAAGGACAAGCAGATCTGCGTCGAAGGGCTCGAGCACGGCCAGCATTACGACGTGACCTTCCGCCCCGGCCTGCCGGCCGCCATCGGCGAGGTGATCACCGCACCGGTGGTGCTGTCCATCTATGTGCAGGACCGCGCGCCGTCCGCCCGTTTCACCGGCGACAGCTTCGTGCTGCCTGCCGGCGCGCGCCGCGGTATTCCGGTCGTCACCGTCAACATGAACGCCGCCGAAATGAAGCTCTATCGCATCGGCGACCGCTCGCTGACCCAGCTTCTGTCCGGCTACCAGTTCCTGCGCCAGCTTGACGGCTATGACATCTCCAACATTTCCGATCAGATGGGCGAGCCGGTCTGGCAAGGCCAGCTCGACATCGCCAACGACCTGAACAAGGAAGTCACCACCTCCTTCCCGGTCGACGAAGCACTGCCGCAGCGCAAGCCCGGCGTCTATGTGCTGACCGCGCAACCGGTCGACGAGAATGACAACGACTATGATTCGCGCGCTACGCAATGGTTCGTCGTCTCCGATATCGGCCTGTCGACCTATACCGGACAGGATGGGCTGAACGTCTTTGCCCGTTCGCTCGGAACCGCCAAGCCGATATCAGGTGCTGAACTGACGCTGCTCGCCAGGAACAACGAAATCCTCGGCACCGCAACCACGGACGCGGAAGGCCGCGCCGTCTTCAACCCCGGACTGACGCGCGGCGACGGCGGCATGGTCCCGGCCGTGCTGACAGCCAAGCAAGGTGACAGCGACTTCGTCTTCCTCGACATGGGCCGCGCCGGCTTCGATCTTTCCGATCGTGGCGTCACCGGGCGTCCGGCGCCGGGCGCACTCGACGTCTATGCCTGGACCGAACGCGGCATCTACCGCGCCGGCGAGGACGTCCACGTCGCGGCGCTTGCCCGCGACGGCGCCGCCAAGGCCGTCGAGAACCTGCCGCTGACCTTCATCTTCACCCGTCCCGACGGCGTCGAGAACCGCCGCATCGTCAGCGACGGCGCATCGGCCGGCGGCCATGCCGTCGACCTGCCGCTCGAACCCAACGCCATGCGCGGCACCTGGACGGTGGCGATCCACACAGACCCCAAGCAGGCGGCGGTCGCCAGCCAGATGTTCCTGGTCGAGGATTTCGTGCCGGATCGCATCGAGTTGGACCTGTCCTCCGACAAGCAGGAGATCGCGCAGGGCGAAACTGCCAACGTCACCGTCGACGGCCGCTTCCTTTATGGCGCGCCGGCCGCCGGGCTGGCGCTCGAAGGCGAACTGACGCTGTCGACCACCCGTGACTGGGACCGTTTCAAGGGCTATTCCTTCGGCCTCGCCGACGAGCAGTCGGCGGAACCGTCAGTCACGCCGTTCACCGATCTGCCGGTGGTCGGTGAGGACGGCAAGGCGACCTTCCCGGTTTCCGTCGACCAGTTGCCCTCGACCACCAAGCTCGTCGATGCCAAGGTTACGGTCAGGATGCGCGAGACCGGCGGCCGCGCCGTCGAGCGCTCGCTCAACATCGGCATCCGGCCGCAGGGCCACATGATCGGCATCCGCCCGGATTTCGACGGTGACGAGGTGCCGCAAGGCGGCACGGCGAAGTTCAGCCTGATTGCGGTCGACCCCGACGGCAGGCGCGAGGCGCTGCAGGGCGCGCAATGGTCGCTGGTCAAGGTCGAACGCAATTACCAATGGTACCGCTCAAGCAATTCCTGGAACTATGAGCCGGTCACCTTCACCAAGTCGGTGGCCAACGGCCAGGTCGACCTGACCGCCGACGGCGAGGCCACCGTCTCGCTGCCGGTCGACTGGGGCCGCTATCGGCTCGAGATCGAGACATCGGACCCGGAAGGCCCGGCGACCAGCTACGAATTCGACGCCGGCTGGTATGTCAGCTCCACCACCACCGAAACGCCTGACGGCCTCGAAATCGCCCTCGACAAGGACAACTACGCGGCGGGCGAAGTGGCCAAACTCAAAGTGTCGCCGCATTTTGCCGGCGAGCTGCTCGTCACCATCGGCGCCGACAAACTCTTGAAAACCGTCACCGCCAGCGTGCCGGCAGATGGCAGCACCATCGACATCCCGGTCGGCGACGACTGGGGCGCCGGCGCCTATGTCACGGCAACGCTGTTCAGGCCGGGCGATGCGCAGGAAACGCGCATGCCGGCGCGCGCCATCGGCGTCAAATGGCTGAAGGTCGATCCGGGCTCCAAGAAGCTCGCCGTCACCCTGACGCCGCCGGACAAGACCATGCCGCGCCAGCAGCTGTCGATCCCGGTCTCCGTGGCCGGCGTGCAGCCGGGTGCCAACGCCTATGTCATGGTCGCGGCCGTCGATGTCGGCATCCTCAACCTGACCAATTACAAGGTGCCGGATCCTGAGACCTGGTTCTTCGGCCAGCGCATGCTCGGCCTTGAGGTACGCGACCTCTACGGCCGTCTGATCGACGGCTCGCTGGGCACATCAGGCAAGCTTCGCACCGGCGGCGACGGCGCCAACATACAATCGCAAGGCAGCCCGCCGACCGAAAAGCTGGTCGCCTTCTTCTCCGGTCCGGTCCCGCTCGACGCCGACGGCAAGGCGCGGATCGACTTCGACATCCCGCAATTCAACGGCACCGTGCGCGTCATGGCCGTCGCCTGGACTAAGGACGGGGTCGGCCATGCCCAGTCCGACGTGATCGTGCGCGATCCGGTGGTGATCACCGCCGGCCTGCCGCGCTTCCTGGCGCCTGAAGACTCGGCCGTCATGCGGCTCGACGTCACCGACGCCGACGGCCCGGAGGGCGACTATGCACTGTCGATAAACACCACCGCCAATCTTTCGACCGGCAGTGCCGCCCTGCCCGAAAAGCTGACGCTCGCCAAGGGTAAGCGGCAGACGCTAACCGTGCCGCTGATCGCTGAAACGCCGGGCAACGCCTCGATCACCATCAAGCTCGCCCATGCCGACGGCACCGCTGTCGAGCAGACGCTGTATGTTCCGGTGCGCCCGGCGCAATTGCCGGTGACCACCCGCATGGTGGTCGACCTCAAGGGCAATGGCGGGTCGCTGCGCGTCGACAAGGAGCTCCTGGCGGCAAGCGTGCTCGACGGCGCTTCGGTTAGCGTCGGCGTTTCGCAGGCGGCGGCCTTCGACGTGCCGTCGCTCCTGATGACGCTCGACCGCTACCCCTATGGCTGCGCCGAGCAGACCACCAGCCGCGCCATGCCGCTTCTCTATGTCAACGAAATGGCCTCGGGCGTCGGCATGGCCAGCGACGCCGACCTGCACGGCCGCATCCAGGACGCCATCTACAAGGTGCTGAGCTACCAAGCCTCGGCCGGCAGCTTCGGCCTGTGGGGCCCGGCCTCCGGCGACCTGTGGCTCGACGCCTATGTCACCGACTTCCTGACCCGGGCGCGCGAGCAGAAATACGACGTGCCGACCCAGGCGATGAACCAGGCGCTGAGCAATCTGCAAAACGCGATCGGCTACGACCAGGACGTCAAGGATCGGGGCAGCCAGATCGCCTATGCGCTCTATGTACTGGCCCGCAACAAGAAGGCCTCGATCGGCGATCTGCGCTACTATGCCGACACCCAGATCGAAGCCTTTACCAGCCCGATGGCCGTTGCCCAATTGGCGGCGGGCCTGGCGCTCTATGGCGACACGCAGCGCTCGGAAGCCACCTTCCAGGCCGCCCTGCAACTGGCCAATTCAAGCTCGGCATACGACTACTATAGGTCCGATTATGGCTCGCCGCTGCGCGACGGCGCGGCGATGCTGGCGCTTGCCGCCGAATCGAAGCCGGTGCCGACGATCGTGCCGGCGCTGATCAAGCGGGTGACGCAGGAACGCGCCGCCGTCAGATGGACCAGCACGCAGGACGAGTCCTGGATGCTGCTGGCGGCCCGTGCACTGAAGGCCGGCAACGATTCGATCGCGCTGACCATCAACGGCGCGCCGCATGCCGGCGCCTATTCGGACCAGATCGCCGGCAGCGACATTGCCAACAGCCCGCTGACCGTCGCCAACACCGGCAGCAACCCGCTGCAGGCGGTCGTCACCACGGTGGCCTCGCCGAGCCAGCCGCTGGCGGCCGGCGGCAACGGCTTCACCATCGGCCGCACCTACTACAAGCTCGACGGCACCGAAGCCAATGTCACGGAGGCGACCCAGAACGAACGCTATGTCGTCGTGCTCAATATCTACGAGCAGAACAAGTGGCCGTCGCGGCTCGTGATCACCGATCTGCTGCCGGCCGGCTTCGAAATCGACAATCCGGGCCTGGTTTCCAGCGCCCAGTTGTCGAACTTCTCGTGGCTGGCTCAGACCGACGCCGCCCATCTCGAATTCCGCGACGACCGTTTCGTCGCGGCCTTCAATCCGAACGATGGCGACGGCGACCGCAACATTACGCTCGCCTATGTCGTGCGCGCGGTGACACCGGGCACCTATGCCCATCCGGCTGCAACGGTCGAGGACATGTACCGGCCGCAATATTCGGCCCGCACCGCGACCGGGATGATGGAGGTCAAGGCGCCGTAAGGCGCCGATGGTGGCGAATATGGCGATGGCGCTGCCCCTCATTGCCCTGCCGGGCATTTCTCCCCGTACAGAGACGGGGAGAAAGAAGTTTGCGCCGAAGTTTTCGCCAACCTCGAACGTCGCAGAAAAGGCGCCAAGGGTCGTGACAGCCCCCTTCTCCCCGTCCCTATACGGGGAGAAGGTGCCGGCAGGCGGATGAGGGGCAGCGCCGTGCTTTACCGAAAAATCCTGCGCCGTTCGGCCATCGCCGCCGCCTCCCTCGCCGGCTTTGCAGCAATCGCCGCGGGCGGGCTTTGGCAGCTCGACCGCGCCTTTCCGCCGCCGCTGCCGGCCGAACTCACCGTGTCGACCGAAGTGCAGGACCGCGACGGCCAGCTGTTGCGCGCCTTCGCCACGCCGGACGGCTATTGGCGGCTCGCCACCCGCCTCGACCAGGTCGACAAGCAGCTCGTCGACATGCTGGTGATTTACGAGGACAAGCGCTTCTGGGACCATGGAGGCGTCGACGTGCTGGCGCTGGCCCGCGCCGTCGGCCAGTTCGTGGCCAATGACCGTATCGTCTCCGGCGGCTCGACACTGTCGATGCAGCTCGCCAGGCTGACCGAACCCCGCGACAGCCGCAGCCTCAGCTCGAAGATCAAGCAGCTGCTGCGCGCCCTACAGATCGAGCGGCGGCTTACCAAGCGTGAGATCCTCGAACGCTATTTGACGCTGGCGCCCTATGGCGGCAACCTCGAAGGCGTGCGCGCCGCCTCGCTGGCTTATTTCGGCAAGGAGCCGAAGCGGCTGACGGTCTCGGAGGCGGCCCTGCTTGTTGCCCTGCCGCAGTTGCCGGAAAAGCGCCGGCCCGACCGCAATCTCGCAGTCGCTCATGCCGCCCGCGACCGGGTGCTGGCGCGCATGGTTTCATCGGGCCTGCTCGGCGAGCGCGAGGCCGCACGTGCCGCGCTCGACGACGTTTCAGGCGTCCGCCGCACGCTGCCGGCGCTCGCCGCTCACGCCGCCTACGCGGCGCTTTCCAAGGCCGGCCCCGGCCAGAAGCTCCAACTGACGATCCGCAAAAGCGTCCAGGAAGGGCTGGAAGAGGTGGCCAGGGATGCCGCAACCAGGCTCGGCCCCCGCCTGTCCGTCGCCATGGTGCTGGCCGACGCCCGCACCGGCGAGATCCTCGGCGAAGTCGGGGCTGCCAACTATTTCGACGCGAGCCGCTCCGGCTGGATCGACATGACCAGAATCGTCCGCTCGCCCGGTTCGACGTTGAAACCGTTCATCTACGGGCTCGCCTTCGAACAGGGATTGGTCGCGCAGGAAACGCTGATCGAGGACAGTCCGACGGATTTTTCTGGCTACCGGCCGAAGAATTTCGACATGGGCTACCAAGGCGACGTCAGCATCCGGCAGGCGCTGCAACTGTCTCTCAACGTGCCGGCGATCAGTGTGCTCGACGCGGTCGGGCCGGCGCGGCTGCTCGCGCGCTTCCGGCAGGCCGGCGTCACGCCGATCCTGCCCGTCAACAAGGCGCCGGGTCTCGCCATCGGCCTTGGCGGCGTCGGCGTGACGCTGCGCGACCTCGTCCAGCTCTATGCCGGGCTTGCCAATGGCGGCAAGGCCCACACGCTGCATGACGGCACCGAGCCGGCTAATGCCGAACGCTCCACAGCTACCATCCTTGACGATCAGGCGAACTGGCAGATCACCGACATATTGTCGGGCGTCAAGCCGCCCGAGGGTGCCGCCCGGCGCGGCATCGCCTACAAGACCGGCACCTCCTACGGCTACCGCGATGCCTGGTCGGTCGGCTTCGATGGGCGCTACGTGCTGGGCGTCTGGGTCGGCCGTCCCGATGCCGGCGCGGTGCCTGGCCTGTCCGGCTATGTCTCGGCCGCACCGATCCTGTTCGAGGGCTTTGTCCGCTCCGGCCTGGCTCCCGTGCCGCTGCCAGGCCAGCCGGCCGGCGTCACCAAACCCAGGCGCGACGATCTGCCGGTGACATTGGAGCGTTTCGGTTCTGGCGCCGACGGGCTGGTCCAGGCGACGCCGACCGAGCCTGCGCCGACGATCATCTTTCCGCCCGACGGCGCCCGCGTCGATCTCGGCACTACCGCCGCCAGGGCCTCGCCGCTGGTGCTGAAGCTGCAAGGCGGCCGCGCCCCGTTCCGCTGGCTGGCCAATGGCAAGCCGCTGGTCGGCATCGACCGGCGGCGCAGTGCGACCTGGCAGCCGGACGGCGCCGGCTATTCGACCCTGACCGTGATCGACGCGGTCGGGCGCGCGGCCAGCGTGAAAGTGTTCGTTGAATAGAATGCGCCAAGCGATTCAGCGCATTGCGTTTTGCGCCCTGCTGTCGGCTGCCGATACCGCCCCTGTCCTTTCCGCGGACCTCCCCGCCGGCTTCGTTCGGCTGGCCGACATAGATCCCACCATCCGGCAGGACGTCCGCTATGCCCGCACAGACAATTTCCTGCGCCGCAAGGCGGCCGGCTACGACGCGCCAGTATGCATCCTCACCGGGCGGGCGGCGGAAGCGCTCTCCAGCGTCCAGAAAGCGATTGCCGCCAAAGGCCTGACGCTGATCGTCTTTGACTGCTACCGCCCTGCGCGCGCCGTCTCCGACATGGGCGAATGGACGAGGGAAGGCGGACCACCCGACCCGCAATGGTATCCGGCGGTCAAGCGAAAGGACCTCATCGCCAAAGGCTATGTCGGTGAACTGTCGACGCATTCGCGCGGCTCGACCGTCGATGTCGCCATCGCGCGAGTCGACCGCAACACCGCTCCGAAACAGGCCTGTGGCGCGCCCGATGCCGACACGCTCGATTTCGGCACCGGCTTCGACTGTTTCGACCCGATGAGCGAAACGGCGCACCGTCCGCTCGCCGGGGAAGCAACCGCAAATCGCAAGAGGCTTGTCGAGGCCATGCGCGCCGGCGGCTTCAGAAATTATGCCCGCGAATGGTGGCATTTCACGCTGGAAAACGAGCCGTTTCCAAAGCAGCGCTTCGATTTTCCCCTCACCGCCGACTAAATCACTGATCGCTGCGAAGCATATCGCGTCCAGACCAGCCATTGCCGAGGCGCGACCTGTCTCCAGATAGATCGCTGCATGAGCCCGGATTCGGCACCCCGCCGTCGAGAGGAAAGAATTTCTTCATAAGGCGAAAGATCGGCGGAAAATTGCTTCGAACGGACAAAAAAAGCAACATTGAGTGCATCTAATTTCTACCAATTCAGTAGATTTGAAGCGATCTCAACGGAGGCGTAAATGACCAATCCTCATTTCAGGAAACTGCTCGGCGCCCTGGTCGCTGCATCGGTCCAATTCGGAACACTCGGTTTCGCGTTTGCCGATACCACCATCCTCAACGTGTCCTATGATCCGACGCGTGAGCTGTACAAGCAATTCGACGAGGCCTTTGTCGCCCACTGGAAGGCCGAGACCGGTGAGACGGTAACCGTCCAGCAATCGCATGGCGGGTCGGGCGCACAGGCCCGCGCCGTGATCGACGGCCTCGACGCCGACGTGGTGACGCTGGCGCTCGAAGGCGACATCAACGCCATCGTCTCGAAATCGAAGAAGATCAATCCCGACTGGCGGACCAAGTTCGAGAACAATTCGGCGCCCTACACCTCGACCATCGTCTTCCTCGTCCGCAAGGGCAACCCGAAGGGCATCCACGACTGGGGCGATCTGGTCAAGGACGACGTCCAAGTGATCACGCCAAACCCCAAGACCTCGGGCGGCGCACGCTGGAACTATCTCGCCGCCTGGGCCTATGCCAACGCCAAGGATGGCGGCGACGAAGCCAAGACCAAGGAATTCGTCGGCAATCTCTACGCCCATGTTCCGGTGCTCGACACCGGTGCGCGCGGCGCGACCGTAACCTTCGCGCAAAAAGGCTTGGGCGACGTGCTGCTGGCCTGGGAGAACGAGGCCTATCTGGCGCTCGACGAGTTCGGCGCCGACAATTTCGACATAGTCTACCCGCCGACCTCGATCCTGGCCGAGCCGCCGGTCGCTGTAGTCGACGCCAATGTCGATGCCAAGGGCACGCGAAAAGTTGCCGAAGCCTATCTGAGCTACCTCTACTCCAAGGAAGGCCAGACGCTGATCGCCAAGAATCATTATCGCCCGTCGAAGCCCGACCTGGTGCCGGCGGAGGACCTCGCCAAACTGCCGGAGATCAAGCTGATCACCATTGACGATCCACTTTTTGGCGGTTGGAAGAAGGCGCAGCCTTACCATTTCGGCGATGGTGGTATATTCGACCAGATCTATAAGCCGGCCCAGTAGACCCAGTAAGCTAGACTCTAGATCAGGACGACATGACCACAGCACCCGCAAAGGCGGGGTGGCGGTTCAGACAGCCGAGCGTCATTCCGGGTTTCGGATTGACGCTCGGCTTCTCTCTTGCCTACCTCACGCTCATCATCCTCATTCCCCTTTCGGGGCTGGTCTGGCGATCGGCCGCGCTCGGCTGGGCCGATTTCTGGGCGATCGCCACCGACCGCCGCACCATCAATGCGCTTGAAATCAGCTTCGGCACCGCCTTCATTGCCGCCGCGGTCAATGTCGTCTTCGGCACGATCGTCGCCTGGGTACTGGTGCGCTACAACTTTCCTGGCCGCCGCATCGTCGATGCCATGGTCGACCTGCCCTTCGCCTTGCCGACGGCGGTGGCCGGTATCGCGCTGACCACGCTCTACGCGCCGAATGGCTGGCTCGGGAGCCTGCTGGCACCGCTCGGCATCAAGGTCGCCTACACGCCGCTCGGCATCGTCATAGCGCTGATCTTCATCGGGCTGCCTTTTGTCGTGCGCACCGTTCAGCCGATCATGGAGGAGATCGACAGGGAGGTGGAGGAAGTGGCCGCGACGCTCGGCGCCAATCGCTTCCAGACCATCGCCCGGGTTCTGCTTCCGGGCCTGGCGCCGGCCATCGTCACCGGTTTCGCGCTGGCTTTCGCACGCGGCGTCGGCGAGTACGGCTCCGTCATCTTCATCGCCGGCAATCTGCCCTACAAATCCGAGATCGCGCCGCTTCTGATCGTCATCCGGCTGGAGGAATACAATTATGCGGCGGCGACCGCGATCGCGGCGATCATGCTCGCTTTGTCGTTCGTGATGCTGCTGGTCATCAATCTGGTGCAGACGTGGAGCCGCAAGCGCTATGGCTGATCCGGAGATCAAATCCTACGCACCGCACCACGAAAGCCAGTCGGCGGCAGTGACCGAAAGCCGCCCGGCGAAAGCCGTGCTGATGATCGTGACCTTTGCCTTCCTCGGCATTTTCCTGCTCTTGCCGCTGATCGTCGTCTTTAACGAAGCCTTCGCAAAGGGCCTCAGTGCTTATACGGAGGCGCTGACCAACCCAGACACGCGCTCGGCGATCCACCTGACACTGCTGGTGGCGGCGATCTCGGTGCCACTCAACGTCGTCTTCGGCATCTCCGCCGCTTGGGCGATCGCCAAGTTCGAGTTCAAGGGCAAAGCCTTCCTCACCACGCTCATCGACCTGCCGTTTTCGGTCTCGCCGGTCATTTCCGGCCTGGTCTATGTGCTTTTGTTCGGAGCACAGGGCCTGCTCGGCGCCTGGCTGAAGGCGCATGGCATCGTCATCCTGTTTGCCGTGCCGGGCATCGTGCTCGCCACCATCTTCGTCACCTTCCCCTTCGTCGCCCGCGAACTGATTCCCTTGATGCAGGAACAGGGCAATGGCGACGAGGAGGCAGCGCTGTCGCTCGGCGCCAATGGCTGGCAGGCGTTCTGGTACGTGACGCTGCCCAACGTCAAATGGGGGCTGCTCTACGGCGTCTTGTTGTGCAATGCCCGCGCCATGGGCGAGTTCGGCGCGGTCTCCGTCGTGTCGGGCCACATACGCGGATTGACCAACACCATGCCGCTGCATGTCGAAATCCTTTATAACGAGTACAATGCCGCAGCCGCCTTCGCCGTCGCTTCACTACTTGCGGGCCTGGCGCTCGTCACGCTGGTCTTGAAAACACTTCTCGAAATGCGCTACGGCGCCGAGCTCGCCGCGACGCGCGGACACTAGATGAAATAAAGAGTTTGATGTCGCCCAAAGTGCGTAGCAGTTTCGGGATAACGACATGCATCGACAAAAAAGGGACGGTTGATGGAAGTTCGCGTTGCCAACGTGCGCAAGGAGTTTGAGCGGTTTCCGGCCCTCCACGACGTTTCGCTCGACATCAAGTCCGGCGAGCTGATCGCGTTGCTCGGACCCTCCGGCTCCGGCAAGACGACGCTGCTCAGGCTGATCGCCGGGCTGGAGCGGCCGACGAAAGGAACGATCTTCTTCGGCGAGGAGGATGCGTCGCAAAAGTCGATCCAGGAGCGCAATGTCGGCTTTGTCTTCCAGCATTATGCGTTGTTTCGCCATATGACGGTCGCCGACAATATCGGCTTCGGCCTCAAGGTCCGGCACGGGCCGACACGTCCGTCGGCGCAGGAAATCCGTCGCCGTGCCTCCGAGCTTCTCGATCTCGTCCAGCTTTCCGGCTTGGAAAAGCGCTATCCGGCGCAGCTTTCGGGCGGCCAGCGCCAACGCGTGGCGCTTGCCCGCGCCATGGCGATCGAACCGGCCGTGCTTTTGCTCGACGAGCCGTTCGGAGCGCTCGACGCCCAGGTCCGCCGCGAGCTGCGCCGCTGGCTGCGCGACATCCACGACGCTACCGGCTACACCACGGTCTTTGTCACCCATGACCAGGAAGAAGCGCTTGAGCTTGCCGACCGCGTCGTGGTGATGAGCCAGGGCAGCATCGAGCAGGTCGGCACCGCCGATGAAATCTACGACACGCCGAATTCGCCCTTCGTCTACGGCTTCATCGGTGAATCGAGCTCGCTTCCCGTCAAGGTCGAGGACGGCCAGGTCTGGATCGCCGATCGCCCGATCGGGCTGTCCGCGCCGCAGGCACCGCAAGGCGAAGCGACGCTGTTCTTCCGTCCGCACGATGTCGAACTGGTAGACGAATGCAACGGCTGCATCGCCGGCACGGTCGCCGCCAGCCGCCGCGTCGCCGGCACCAGACGGGTGGAGCTCGAAATTGGCGGCGAGCGTCAGCGGGTCGAGGTCGAGCTGCCCGTCGACCATCCGGCGGCGCAGAAAAGCCGGGTGGCGTTCAGGCCGCGGCGCTGGAAGCTTTTTCCGGCTGTGTAGAAGGCTGTATCTAAGCGGGCTACCTCGGCGTGCTGAGAACACGCCGAAATGCATCTGCTTGGAAGAAAATCCTATCAACGCGCCGTTTCGGCAATGCTTTTTCTCACAGCAACACCATAGATCCGGGTTGCATGCCTCGTCGCGTCGGGCATCGCCCGATTATCCTTCTGCGATAAACGGCATTTCAGGAGCCTGTTTTCATGAAGCGATTTTTGCTTGGCGTCGCCACATTGGCCGGCCTGTTCCTGGCATCCTCCCAAGCGTGGTCGGCCGACAAATTGCTGAACGCGTCCTATGATGTCGGCCGCGAACTGTTTGCGCAGGTGAACAAGGCCTTCGTCGCCGAGCACCCCGGCGTGACCATAGATCAGTCGCATGCCGGGACGTCGGCGCAGGCACGTGCCATCGCCGAGGGCCTCGGCGCCGATGTCGTCACCTTCAACCAGGTCATCGACATCGACTTCCTGGTCTCGAAGGCTCTTATCTCCGCCGACTGGCAGAAGGACTTCCCCGACAACGCCTCGCCTTTCTATTCGCTGCCGTCCTTCCTGGTGCGCGCCGGCAACCCGAAGAACATCAAGGATTGGGACGATCTCGTGCGCGACGACGTGCAGGTGATCTTCCCCAATCCGAAAACGTCGGGTAATGCGCGCTACACCTATCTTGCGGCCACCGCCTACGCAAAGGAAGCCTTCAAGGGCGACGATGCCAAGGTGAAGGAATTCGTCACCAAACTGTTCAACAATGTCCCGATCTTCGACTCCGGCGGGCGCGCCGCGACCACCACCTTCGTGCAGCGCGAGATCGGTGACGTGCTGATCACCTTCGAGTCGGAAACGCGCGGCGTCCGCAGGGAGTATGGCGATGACAAGTTCGAGCAGGTGACGCCTTCGGTCAGCCTGCTGGCGGAGTTTCCGGTGGCGATTGTCGACACGGTCGCCGACGAGCATGGCACGCGTGACCTCGCCAGGACTTATCTCGACTTCCTCTACACGCCGCAGGGCCAGGACATCGCCGCCCGCAACGGACTGAGGGCTCGCGACGCGGCGGTCGCCGCCAAATACAAGGCTGAGTTTCCCGATGTCCGCCTGCTGACGGTGGAGGACGTCTTCGGCGGCTGGGCCAAGATCCAGGCCGAGCATTTCGCCGCGGGCGGATTGCTCGACCAGACTTATGGCAGCCGCTGAGCAAGCGATCTTCGAACTTGAAGCGAAAGCCGGCTTTTGCCGGCTTTCTTCGTTTTCGCGGTCCGGAAAGGTGATTTCGCGCATTTCCGGCCGCACCATCCAAAACGTCACGAAGAATCAACGTGTTTGTGCCTACTGTGCCATCAGACGGCTTGTTTTCGCGAAACTGCGTCGTGCGACCAAACGTCATGATTTACACACAAACAACCGCCAGATGCGGGCGGTTGGGGTTTTCATGAACTGAATCGAGCATGCTTACCAAAAAAGGCAAATACGGCCTCAAGGCCCTCGTGCATCTGCCAGGCTTGCCGGTCGGTCAGCTCGCATTCGTCAACGACATTGCCGTCGCCAACAACATCCCGAAGAAATTCCTGGATGCCATTCTGGGCGAATTGCGCAATGCCGGCTTCGTCCAGAGCCGCAAGGGCAAGGAAGGCGGCTACCGCCTCGCCCGGCCGGCCTCCGAGATCAAGATCGGCCATGTCGTGCGTGTCCTCGACGGGCCGCTGGCGCCAATCCCTTGCGCCAGCCGCACCCAATATCAGCGCTGCGAGGATTGCGACGAGGCGACATGCCAGGTCCGGAACATGATGCTGGAGGTGCGCCAGGCGATCGCCGAGGTGCTGGACAATCGCAGCCTCGCCGCGATGCGCGACGCCGACAATGACGATTTTCCAGTCGAACTGACGTCGCAGATCTGATCAGCCGCCGCTAAAGCGGGATCCGCGCCGGCGACCCGCTCAGGAATTCGCCTCGAACAGGCTCACGACGTCGCCGACAATGTCGGCGATCGGGCGCGTCGCATCGAGCGTCAATGCGTTCTCGTCGGCTGCCGGCGCTTCTAGCGTGGCGAACTGGCTGTCGACCAGGCTTGCCGGCATGAAATGGCCCTGGCGGGAGCCGACACGCTGCTTCGCGGTCGCGGGATCGATTTCCAGATAGAGGAAAACGATATCCTGGCAAAAGCCGCGCAGACGCTCGCGGTAGCTGCGCTTTAGCGCCGAACAGGCGGCCACCACGCCCTGCCCATCGCCGACCGATCCCGCAATGCGCCGGCCGATCGCGTCGAGCCAGCCTTCGCGCAATGCGTCGGTCAGCGGCTCGCCGCTTGCCATGCGCGCGACGTTTTCCGGCGGATGCAGCCGGTCGCCCTCGACGAAGAAGGCGCCCAACGCTGCGGCCAACGCTTCGCCGACGGCCGACTTGCCACAACCGGCGACGCCCATCACCACGACGGCCGGTGCGGGCCGAACGCGATGCCCCTGCGTTTGTGCTGCCTTTTCGTCCACGATGCGGGTCAGCGGCTGGCCGGCGCGCGGCCGTAAAGCAGGAGCATGGCGACGATGACGACGCCGTAGATGATCTGCCGCCCCGCCTCCGGCATCTGCATGACCGAAAGAATGGATTGCAAAAGCGTGATCAGGATGACGCCAGCGACCGTGCCGAGATACGAGCCGCGGCCGCCGAGGATCGAGGTGCCGCCAAGCACGACCGCTGCGATCGACGGCAGGAGATAGGCGTCGCCCATAGACTGCGCCGCCTTGGAGGCATAGCCGGCCAGAAGCACGCCGCCGAAGGCGGAGAGCCCGCCGGACACGGCGAAGGCGATCAGCACGACGCGCCGCGTGTCGATGCCGGAGAGGTAGGCGGCGCGCTCGCGGTTGCCGATACCGTAGACGGTACGGCCGAAGCCGGTGCGGGTCAGCACGAAAACCATCGCAGCACCGATCAGCGCCCAGATGACGACCGCGTTGGGCACGCCCGGAATGGCAAAGCCGGTCGCCAGATAGCGCATCGCCCGGGTCGCCGAATCCTGCGGCGAGAACCCGCCCGTATAGACCACCATCAGCCCTTGCGCGACGGCATTGGTGGCGAGCGTGATGATCATCGAGGGAATGCGCAGATAAGCGACGCCGATGCCGTTGACGACGCCGATCGCGACACCGCAGGAGATGCCGAACGGGATCGCCAGCGCCACGCCGACCGGGCCGTAGGCGGCGGCCGCACATGCCATCATTGCGCCCGCCGCCACCGACCACGGCACCGATAGGTCGATCTGGCCGAGCAGGATGACTAGCATCATGCCGGTGGCGATGACGCCGAGAAACGAGGCCACCTTGAGCTGCTGCAGCAGATATTCCGGGGACAGGAAGCTGCGCGAATAGAGGCTGCCGACAAACAGCAGCAGCACGATGCAAGCAAAGGCGGTCAGCACCGCGGGATCAGCGCGGCGGATGAATTTCGGCATGCGGCCGGCGATGCCGCCGATGGTCGTTTCGCTCACAGGAACCACTCCAGCCGGTTGCGGACCCTGAACAGGGCGAAGGCGCCGAGGCTGACGGCGATCAGCAGGATGACGCCCTGGAACAGCGGCTGCCAGAGCGGATCGAAATCGAAGACGAAGAGCAGGTCGCCGATGGTGCGGAATGCGAGCGCGCCGAAGATCGCGCCGATGGCGCTGCCCTTGCCGCCGAACAATGAGACGCCGCCAAGCACCACGGCGGCGATCGAGAACAACGTATAGGCATTGCCGCTGGCATAGGCCGCCTCGCCCGTATAGGTGAAGAAGGTCAGGAACAGCCCACCGATCGCGGCCAGCAGGCCGGCGAGCGCATAAGCGGCGAACTTGCCGCGGCGGATCGGCACGCCGGACATGTAGGCCGCCGTCTCCGACGATCCCGCGGCATAGGCCGCGCGGCCGAGCACCGATCGGCTGAACGGCACCCAGACCATGAGCACGACGGCCAGCAGCGCCACCAGGCTCGCCGGCACCGCGCCGAACAGCCGCCCGGTCAGCGCGTCGGCGAGATCCTCGTTGACCGAGCCGCCCGGGAACGGCCGAAGCAGCAGCGCGATGCCGAAATAGACCGCGCCGGTGGCGATGGTAGTGACGATCGGCTGCAGCCTTCCGTAGATGACGATGGCGCCGTTGATCGCCCCGCACAGCAGCCCGGTGCCGAGCACCGCGACGACGCCGAACGCGGTTTCGATGCCGGTGCCGATGACCAGCCATGAGGCCAGGCAGTTGGTCAGCAGAAAGATCATGCCGACGGATAGGTCGATGCCGGCGGTGATCACCACCAGCGTCTGCGCCATGGCGACGAAGGCGAGCAGCACGCCCTTGTTGGAAGCCGTCTGCACGACATTGGCGGTAAAGCCCGCCGGATGGTTCGAGGTGTAGATCGCAAACATCACGATGAAGATGCCGAACGCCAGCAGCGTTCCGCGTTGTTCGGCAAGCCAGTAGCGCCAGTCCTTCACGCGTCCGCTCCTTGGCCAACAGGCATCTCTTCGCCATGGATGTTGAGCGCGCTGGCGATCAGCGCCCGCTCGGTGATCTCGGCGCCGACCAGCTCGCGCTTTACTGCTCCGTCATAGAGCACCAGAACCCGGTCGCAGCAGCCGATCAGCTCGTCATAGTCGGTCGAGTAAAACAGGATCGCCGCGCCTTGGTCGGCAAGCTTGCGCATCAGCTGATACAGTTCCTGCTTGGTGCCGACATCGATGCCCCGCGTCGGGTCGTTGAGCAGGATGATGCGCGGCTGCCGCATCAGCCATTTGGCGATGACGACCTTCTGCTGGTTGCCGCCGGACAGTGCGCCGACCGGGATGTCGAGGCCTGCCGTCTTGATCGCCAGCAGAGCTACCATGTCGTCGATCAGTCGCTGCTCGGCGGCACGGTCGATGATGCCGGCCCTGGACAGCCGGTCGAGTGCGGCGAAGGAGAGGTTTTCGCGCACCGTCATCGGCAGCATCAGGCCTTCCGTCTTGCGGTCTTCCGGGATCAGCGCCATGCCGATCCGGTCACCGCGCGCCTTGGCCGGGCTGGCGATCGCCACCGGTTTGCCGTCGATCAATATCTGCCCGCTGAGGCCGCGCAGCACGCCGAAGAAGGCGAGCAGCAATTCGCGCTGGCCCTGGCCGTCGAGACCGCCGAGGCCGACGACCTCGCCTGCGCCGACCGACAGCGAGATATTGTCCAGCCGGTCGGTCCAGGAAAGCTTGCGCGCCTCCAGCACGGGAGCGGCGGTGGCCGGCGCGCGCATCGGCCTCGGTGGGAAAATATGGCTGTATTCGCGGCCGATCATCAGCTCGACGACTTCATTGTCGCTCTTGGTGCCTGCTGCGTAGCTGGCGACATTGCGGCCGTTGCGGAAGACCGTGCACTGGTCGGCAAGCTCAGCGATCTCGTTCATGCGATGCGAGATGTAGAGCAGCGCCAGCCCTTCCGAGCGCAGCCGCTTCAGCACGCCGAAAATCTTGGCGACGTCGGCCGCGGTCAGCGCCGAGGTCGCCTCGTCGAGGATCAGGATGCGCGGCTTCCTGGCAAGTGCTTTGGCGATCTCGACCATCTGCCTTCTTGAAAGCGGAAGGTCCTTGACAAGCGCCAGCGGGTGGATGTCGGCAGCGCCCGCGCGCGCCAGGGCTTCTTCCGCGATGCGTCGCTGCGCCTTGCGGTCGATCATGCCGAAGCGTTTCGGCGGATCGGAAATGACGATGTTGTCGGCAACGCTGAGTTCGGGGACGAGCGACAGTTCCTGGAAAATGCAGACGATGCCGGCCTGGTTGGCCGCGGCCGGCGAAGCGAAGCTCACCTCGCTTCCGTCCAGCATCATGCGGCCTTCGTCAGGCGCGACGACGCCGGCCATGACCTTGATCAGCGTCGATTTGCCGGCGCCGTTTTCGCCGAGGATGGCGTGAATGCTGCCTGGTGTTACCGAAAGCTCGGCCTTTTCCAGCGCCCGCACACCGCCATAGCGCTTGGATATGCCCTCCATGCGGAAGAGCGGAACCGCACCGTCCATCGGCCCCTCCCAAGGCGCTTGTTCTTCGGGACCGGCGCCGCGGGCCCGCGGCGCCGAGCGATCAGTCTATTGGTTTTCCTTGCTCTGGCCCATGATTTCCTGCGCCGTGAAATTGATGCCGCAGGTCGGGAAAGAGTTGCCAACGAAGAAATTGTCGGACTGGTCGGGGAAATAGTCCTCGCCTTCTTTGAAGTTCGGATGCTCGACGATCGCCAGCGGCAGCTTCACCGCTTGCGGGACGACCTGGCCTTCGAGCGCTGCGATTGCCGTCTTGATGGCGACCGCCACCTGTGCGGGGCCGGTTCCGGCCGACGAACATTTCAGCCCGTCTGCGGCAAACTTGGCGCAGAATTTGCGGAAGCCGTTCTCCGTTTCGCCGCCGAACGGCACGAACGGATGCTTGGCGTCGATCATCGCCTGGACGATGCCGGTGTCGCCGCCCTGCCCGGTGACGCCGTCGAAGGGGCCGTTGGTGGCGATCGCGTCGGCCGAGGCCTTTTGCGCCACGCCATCGTCCCATTTGCCGATGACTTCGGTGACCTCCCACTTCTTACCCGAAGCGTTGAGAACTTCATGGATGCCGTTGTGGCGGTCGGTGTCGACCGACGTGCCGGCAACGCCGCGCACTTCGAGGATCTTGCCACCATTGGGAATATGCTTGATCAGCCAGTTGGCCCACAACTCGCCAAGGCCTTTCTGATCGACATTGACGTTGATGGCGTCCTTGGTGTCGAGAATGTTGTCGAAGGCGACCAGCACGACGCCGGCTTCCTTGGCGCGCTTGATGACCGGTCCGAACGCCGTCGGATTCTGCGCGTTGACGACGATCGCGTCATAGCCGGAATCGATGAAGTTGTTGATCGCCGAAATCTGCGCCGGCACGTCTTCGCCGGTTGAGACGACCTTGAATTCCTTCAGTTTCGCCGCGACCTCCGGCTGCGCCGCATAGGCTTTTGCCGTCTGCACCATCTGAATGCGCCAGGTGTTGGCGATGTAGCCATTGGCGAGCGCGATGCGGTACGGGCCTTCTTTCTTGGGAAACTTGAAGAACTGCGTGTCGGCCGCCCATGGCGCGAAGCATTCCGGCTCGGCAGAGGGGCCCTTGACGATTTCGGCTTCGGCGAGCGCCGACGAACTCAGCATAACCAATGCAGTGGCGGCAATGATGCCACCAACGAGTGACTTGATCATCGATATTCCTCCCAGTTGCAGTTCTGATTGTTCTTACGCGTCTCGCGCGTCTGGCCCGGCACCTCCCGCCTTGCTCGTCGCGCCTTTCAGGCGGCCGAATGCCGACCCGATCTCCTCCCTTGCCGATTGGTAAACCAAAGTAAAAACTATCATATTATACATAATAAACAAGTGTGAGCTGTCGCTTATATATAATAAACAGACTTCGGTCTTTGCTGCGACTTCCGCCTAGTGGCATATGGTAGCGCTACCATCGCTCGTTGTAAAGGGCATTTCGCAATGCCTGCAAAGTGCTTTTCAGCGGGCAGTGCTCTCGCGGCGCTTAAGCTCGAAGCCAAGGTCGACGACCGGCTCTTGCGGCCGCTTGCCTGCAATCGCCGCGAGCGCCATAGCGACCGAGCGCCGGCCGATCTCGTAGCGAGGCGTCCGGATGCTGGTGACCGATGGAAAAGCCACTTCCATCATGTCGAGATCGTTGAAGCCTGTGATGCCGATCGTCTTCGGCACGGCGATCGAGGCGCGGTGGCACTCGAACAGTACGCCGAGCGCGATGTCGTCGTTGTTGCAGAAAACCCCGTCAAGCATCGGCACCCTGGCCAGTGCGTCACGAAACAGTTCGCGGCCGAGCGTCACGCTGGACGGCACCGGCGTGGTGGTGATCAGCCGCGGGTCGAACAGACCGGCCGCCTCCATCGCCCCGCGATAGCCTGCCAAACGACGCTGCGAGCGCGGGTCCATGCGCGCGCCGATGAAGCCGATGCGGCAATAGCCCATTTCGATCATGTGCTCCGTCGCCGCCTTGCCGCCGTCGAAATGCGAGAAGCCGACCATCATGTCAACCGGATCGGGCCCGGTCTCCATGACCTGTACCACCGGGCAGCCGGCCGTCTCGAGCAGTCTTCGCGACGTTGGCGTCTGGTCGATGCCCGCCACGATCAGCGCCGCCGGGCGCTGCGGGCCGAACACCTGCAGCAGCCGTTCCTCCTCGAGGCCGGAATAATGGGTATTGCCGAGCTGGATACGGTAGGAACTGTCGGACAGGCTGTCATAGATGCCGCGCAGCACTTCGGCAAAGACGCTGTTGGTGAGCGACGGCACCAGCACGCCAAAGACCTCGGCGCGCGCCGAAGCCAGCGCCCGCGCATTCGGGTCGGGCAGATAGCCGAGCTCATCGACAGCCGCCTGGATCTGGCGGCGCAGATCTTCCGAAACACGCCCCGGCTCGCGCAAGGCGCGGGAAACCGTGATGGCGCCGACACCGGCCTTACGCGCGACATCGGCGATCGTCGGACGGCCGCCGCCGCGGCGCGAGCGCGGTTTGGTCACAGCCTTGTCCCGAACGCGGCGCCTTCGCCGAAGCGCGGCCACGAAATGCTGTTCAGCGTCTTTGCCACTATCACCATGCCAACCCGACTTGCCGCACCCGTCTGGCGTCGCGCAGCCTTACCCCATTGTCAAGCTAACCGGCCAGGACAGCTACCCGAACTCGGGTAGCGCCACAGTTTGAATTTCGGCTGTGGGTGGTGAGCGGGCGTCTTGTCGTCCACCGTGCTCAGGCTTCTACGCCGTGCCTCGTCCGCTGCGCCACCTCGTGGCGTACGGCAATGCGAACAAGTAGAGACCGCTGAGCATGAGCAAGGCGAGCGGGATCAGAGGCATGAGGTATACCCAGTAGGAGGGCTCGACACCTGCGCCCAAGGTGATGAAGATGGCAGCGACCACCGCCGTAAAAATGATCGACAGCCAGCGGTGGAGTTGCCGAATCCACGTGTTCCAGTTCATGAGCACCTCCTCTGAAGACGAGCTGAAGCGGATCGGGCGACCCGCTTGGCGCCAGCCTTCTTGCAAGCTTGTTTGATTTGATGCCGTCTTGTTGGCCATTGCCCGTTGGCGCCGGCACGCCTTACTCTATGCGCGCCAGGACCTGCTCCAGGTTCGCAAAGAACCGCTGCCACCCATATTTGGCACCCTGGTAATACTGCTGCTGATCAGGCCGGAAGCCCAACTGCTCCATGCGCAGATGGGTCCCCGTGCTCGTAGGGGTGAGCGTCCACGTGACGACACTCCGGAGATCCTTGGTATCCCACGTGTAAGACAGCGTCTTGTTGGGCTCGACTGCCTGGACCTGACAGTCGACCGCCCCCCAGTCCGCGCTAAGATTGAAACGGTGCCCCTCGTCTGGCTTGAAATCGTTCTTCATCAGCCACTCCTCGATCAGGTGTGATTGCGTAAGTGCGCGCCAGATCTTTTCCGGCGGAAAAGCTACCTCCCGTTCGACAACGACGGCGCGCGTTTCGGTCTCAGTATTGGTCATTGGTCCATCCTTTTGAGCAAATCTTCGAGGTTGTCGAACCGGCTTTGCCAGAACCCAGCCATCTGGTTCGTCCAGTCGATCAGCGGCGCCAAGGCGCCGAGCTCCGCGCTATAGTGCGTGTTGCGGCCTTCGTGGCGGTCGCGCACCAACCCGGCCTGCTTCAGAACCCCAAGGTGCTTTGACACTGCCGGTTGCGAGACCCCAGCCCGAGCGGTCAGAGCCGCGACGGTCTGGTCTCCGTCGCGACACAGCCGCTCGAAAATGGCCCGTCGCGTCGGATCGGCAAGCGTTCTGAAAAGGATCTCATGGGGCTGTGACATGGTAATCGATAACTCGCTGGCTATTCGATCAATCAATAACCGCCGAGATATGTGTAAGTCAAGCAGGAACGTGGCCCGGTGATAGCGGACTGTCAGCCATTAGTCAGCGAACTTCCGCTGGGGGTCGTGAGCCGAAATTCAAAGGGTCAGTGCTCAGCCCATTGCCGCGGCGCGGCGCCGCGCTTTCCACAGCAGCAGCACCATGGCCGCTATGTTCAGCAGGTTCCAGGCGATGCCGTTGAGGAATGCGGCGGCGTAGGAGCCGGTCAGATCGTAGATCCAGCCTGACATCCAGCCGCCGATCGCCATGCCGAAGATCGTCGCCATGATTACGATGCCGACGCGCTGGCCGGCCTCTCTGGCCGGCATGTATTCCCGTACGATGATCGCATAGCAAGGCACGATGCCGCCTTGCGACAGGCCGAAAACCAGCGAGACGACGTAAAGCGAGGCGAGCCCGTCGAAGGGGATGTAGAACAACAGCGACAAGCCTTGCAGTGCCGAGCCGATCAGCAGGGTTTTCACGCCGCCGATGCGATCGGCAAGAAAACCGGATGCCAGCCGGCTGATGACGCCCGCCACCATCATGATCGACAGCATGTCGGCGCCACGCGCCATGCCATAGCCGAGGTCCATGCAATAGGCGACGATATGGACCTGCGGCATCGACATCGCCACGCAGCAGCCCAGGCCGGCGACGACGAGCAGCATCTGCAGGGCTGCCGGCGACAGCGATATCGGCTGGACGGGCCGGCTGCCGGGCGACCCGGGAGCGGCGGCACGTGGCGCGCCGCGCCTGAGCAGCAGGATCAGCGGCACCATGGTCGCGACGCAGACGACGCCGATCGCGCCATAGGTGAAGCGCCAGCCTTCGCTCTTCATGACATAGGGCATCGCCATCGGCCAGACCGCCCCGGCGAGATAGCTGCCGGCGGCGGCAGCCGTGACCGCGACGCCGCGCCGGCGGTTGAACCAGTGCGAGATGTCGGCGATCAGCGGCCCGAAGATCGCCGACGTGCCGACGCCGATCAAAAGCCCCTGGGCAAGAGTAAACTGCAGGATCGAAGTAGTCAGCGACGCCAGCAGGAAACCAGTGCCGAGCGCCACCGAGGCAATGAGCGCCGGTATCCAGTAGCCCACGCGGTCGATGGCGCGGCCGACCACAACATTACCGACGGCGAAGCCGACCATGGTCGCGGTATAGGGCATCGACGCGGCGGCGCGATCGACGCCGAATTCGGCCTGCACCGCCGGCAGCACCACGACGACCGCCCACATGCCGACGCCGCCGATCGTCGCCAGCAGCATCGAGATGCCGAGCCGCATCCAGGCATAGGCGCTGTCGATGCCGGGGCTGCTTGGCTGGCTGGAGAAGGTTGTGGTCAAGGCGTTTCCTGTCCGCGATTCTGCAAAATCGACCGGTTCGACACCACTATCGGCACATTGGCGGCGCCGTGCAGCGCCACATCACGCAAATCCGTGGCTCCAGGGATTCGAGCTGAAGTGGAACAGTGGCCGCCGTCCCGGAGTTTTCCATCAACGCACCAATGGAAGGAGTTTGTCATGACCGCGAAAAGGAAATGGTCGGCCGAGGTGACGGAGCACAGCGATGCGCTGGACCTCGAGGAGCACGTCTTCGAATCCCACGACCCTAAAAAGATCGCGGCCTCGCTGAAGCGATCGGCCGAACATAGTGACCGGCGCAAGGCCGAGCCGTTCCAATCCGCCATGTCGATGCTGAATTTCTACATCAACCGTGCCGGCAAGAACCTGCCGGCCAAGCAGAAGAAAGTCCTGGAGAACGCCAAGGACGAACTGCGCGCGCTGTTTGGGCGCCCGAGAGAAGATTAGAGGGTCGGCCTACCTCGACTTGATGACGCTATCTGTATTGGCCAACAGCTTGCGCACCGCGTTGCGCGCCGCATCCGGCCGCTGCAGGCGAATGTTCTTTTCGATCGCCTCGTGCAGCTTCTGCGCGTGCTGCAAATCGTCCAGTTCCCGCGTCGTATAGGCGAACAGATGATCGAAGGCCGATTCGATCAGCACACCGAGCGGCACCAGAAGGTCGTTGCCCGAGGCGCGCAGGATGGCCAGATGAAAACGCGTGTCCGCGCGGGTGCGCTCCTGCAGCGTCGTCGCTTGGCCCATCTCCCGGCAGGCCTGGCTGATCTCGGCCATCTGCTCGTCTGTGCGGCGCATCGCGGCAAAGGCGGTCGCTTCCGGCTCGATGATGTGGCGGAACTCCTGCACCGTTTTCAGGAACACCTCGCGGTCGGGCGAGGTCGCGTACCAAGCCAGCACGTCGCGGTCGAGCAGGTTCCAGCGCTCTTTCGGCTCGACCCAGCTGCCGATCTTCGGACGCGACGCCAAAAGGCTCTTGGCCATCAGCATCTTGATCGCTTCGCGCACCGCCGAGCGGCTGACGTCGAAAGTCTCGGACCATTTGGCCTCGTTGGGCAGGATGGTTCCCGGCGGATAGTCGCCGCGCACGATCCTGAGACCGATCTCGTTGGCTAGCGACGCATGCACGCTCGACCCAGGCATACGCGCCGCATCGGCACGGCGGACGACAGCCGGGCGCTCGGCGGACGCCGCCTTGGCCGGTGTTTTTCCCCTATTCGGCTTGCCGTCCCGCATGCGTTCACAAAGTCCGGATTCCGAAAGCTGTCAAGCACAGGAAAGCCTCGGGCTGCAAAGCCTGCTTCTGTGCACAGATCAGCCCGGGTGCATCGACCCCGTCATGCCGACTTGACGTATTTCCGCCAGCTGTGTTCAGGGCGGAACCCGAGCACATCCCGCGCCTTGCGGTTCGAAAGCAGCGTCTCGTATTCGCCAAGCTCAGCGTTGACCGGCACGCCGGGATAAAACCGCTTCAAGAGTTCAGCCGTCGGCAGATCGGACGAGGTGTCGTCATTGGCTGCGTTGAACACCTGATAGCCGAGCCCATCCTTTTCGATGGCGCGAAGCGTGATCTGGCCAAGGTCGCGCGCGTCGATATAGCTCCAGGCGATCCGCTTGCGGAAACCCGGATCGGCGAACCATTTCGGGAACAGCGAATATTCATGCGGCTCGATGACGTTGCCGATGCGCAAGGCGTAGATGTCGATGCCGCTGCGCAGCGCGAAGGCGCGCGCCGTCTTCTCGTTGACGATCTTGGACAGCGCGTAGCTGTCCATCGGGTCGACATCGTACTCCTCGTCGAGCGGAAAATGCGTCGGGTCGCGCGGCTCGTTGGCGAAGACCAGCCCATAGGTCGTCTCGCTGGAGGCGATCACCACCTTGCGGATGCCGAGCTTCACCGCCGCCTCGATTACATTATAGGTGCCGAGCGCATTGATACGGAACACCTCGTTATCGGGCGTGATCATGATGCGCGGGATCGCCGCGAAATGCACCACGGCGTCGACCGGCTGCGCGCGCAGCGACGGGTCGAATTCATGCAGGCCCATATAGCTCGACAGCGCGTTGAACACCTGCCCGCTGTCGGTGATGTCGGTGATCAGCGTGCGCACCTTGGGATTGTCGAGCGGCTTGGTATCGATGTTGAGCAGCTGGCACCCCTGCTCGACCAGATACTGCACGACATGACGCCCGGCCTTGCCGCTGCCGCCGGTGAACATGATCCGCTTCGTCATTTTGCTCTCCACATTCCCTGGAATTCATGTGTATTGTCAGACAATATCGAACTCTGCAATCGTCTACCAACCGCTTGCGGCAAAAACCCGCTTCAACAATTCGCCTGCCAAAGTGCAGCGCCGTCATCGAGACCGCAACACAGGATTACACGGACATGAACACCACCGCCGCGAGCGAAAAGATCGGCTTCATCGGACTGGGCTTGATGGGACACGGGATCGCGAAGAACATCGTCGATAAGGGCTATTCGCTGACATTCCTCGGCCGCAAGAACCGCGCTCCGGCGGAAGACCTGCTCGGCCGGGGTGCGGAGGAAGCCGCGACCTCGCGCGACGTCGCAGTGGCATCCGATATCGTCTTCATCTGCGTCACCGGCTCGCGCGAGGTCGAAGCCATCATCCGCGGGCCCAGCGGCCTCAAGGAAGGCCTGAAGAAGGGTTCGGTGGTCGTTGATTGCTCGACCTCGGACCCGACCTCGACCGTAGCGCTTGCCGCCGAACTCAAGGCGCTCGGCGTCGACTATGTCGATGCCCCGCTCAGCCGCACGCCGAAGGAGGCTTGGGAAGGCACGCTCGACGCCATGGTCGGCGCGTCCGACGCGGTCTTTGCCCGACTGAAGCCGGTGCTCGACACCTGGGCCGGACGCATCGTCCACATCGGAGACACCGGCGATGGCCACCGCATGAAGCTGCTCAACAATTTTATTTCGCTGGGTTATGCGGCGATCTATTCCGAGGCGCTGGCGCTGGCTGAGAAGGTCGGCATCTCGCCGCCGCGCTTCGACAGCGTTATCCGCAACGGCCGCATGGATTGCGGCTTCTATCAGACCTTTATGCGCTGGACGCTGGAAGGCGACCGCGATGCGCACAAATTCACCATCGCCAACGCCTTCAAGGACCTCACCTATCTCGAATCGATGGCGGGTGCTGCCGGCATCGCCAACCCGCTTGGCAATGCCACGAAGAACGCATTCGCCGGCGCATTCGCCGCTGGGCCGGCCGATCAATATGTGCCGATGCTGGCGACGCATATCGGCAAGGTCAACGGCGTCGACCTGATACCGACGAAGGATGGGAAGAAGCAGACGATTTGAGGCTGCCCCCGCCGTTTTTTTGATCAAGCCTGGCACCGCCCCTCATCGCCCTACCGGGCACTTCTCCCGGTATAGTGACGGGGAGAAGGACGCCTTCGCCGACTGTTTGCGGCCAGACCCTCTCCCCGGCGGCAGCCGGATGAGGGGCAGCGCCAACGTTGGGCATGAATCAGCGCCGCGACCGCCCGATAACGTCGTCGGTATTGGCGAGCAGTCTGTGCACTGCGGTGCGGGCTGCAGCCGGCCGCTGGAGCCGGATGTTCTTCTCGATCGCCTCATGCAGCGCCTGCGCTCGAGGCTGGTCGCTGGTTTCGCGGGTGACGAAAACGAAGAGGTGGTCGAGCGCGGATTCGATCAGCACGCCAAGCGGTACCAGGAGGTCGTTGCCCGACGCCCGCAGGATGGCCAGATGAAAACGCGTGTCCGCGCGGGTGCGCTCCTGCAGCGTCGTCGCTTGGCCCATCTCCCGGCAGGCCTGGCTGATCTCGGCCATCTGCTCGTCGCTACGCCGGATCGCGGCAAAGGCGCTGGCTTCCGGTTCGATAATATGACGGAACTCCTGCACGGTTCTGAGGAACACTTCGCGGTCGGGCGACGTCGCGTACCAGGCCAGCACGTCGCGATCGAGCAGGTTCCAGCGCTCCTTCGGCTCGACCCAGCTGCCGATCTTGGGGCGTGAAGCCAGCAGGCTCTTGGCCATCAGCATCTTGATCGCTTCGCGAACCGCCGAGCGGCTGACGTTGAAAGTCTCGGACCATTTGGCCTCGTTGGGCAGGATGGCTCCCGGCGGATAGTCGCCGCGAACGATCCTGAGGCCGATCTCGTTGGCCAGCGACGCATGCACGCTCGATCCGGGGATCAGCGCCGCATCGGTACGGCGCGCGCCGGGCGGACGGGCAGCCTGTGCCTTGACCTTGGCCCGTGCATTAACCGTGGTAAGTCGCTTTTTCGATCTTGCGTCCGACATCCATGTTCCCCGGCACATGCTGAACTCAAGGCGCGGCAAAGCAGGAGCGGTTCGCCCCAGCAATCTCACCTCGTAGGTTTTCGTGAACCGGTGTGACGGGGCGCCCGTCGATCGGACGCCCCGAAACTGCGAACCTACTTCTGGATGCAGGTGTCGGCCGTATCCTTGGTGCACTCGTCGAGACCGGTGAAGACCGGATCGGCGACCGGCTTGCCTTCGATCAGGTCAATCATCACCGAGGGCGCCTTGTAGCCCATCTCGAACGGCCGTTGGCCGACCAGCGCGGTGACCAGACCCTCCTTGGCGATCGCCACTTCCTCACCGATCGTATCGGCAGCGCCGATGACGAACTCGTTCTTGGCGATCTTATCGGCCATCGGCTTGAACAGGTCGCGATAGGGCTGCGGCGCACCGAACAGCGGCCAGCCGCCCATGATGCCGAAAGCGTCGAGATCGGGATTGGCGGCGAGAATATCGGTCATCGCCTGCACGCCCTTGGCACCGTCGTCATTGGTGAACACCGGGCAGCCGGCGACCTCGGTCCAGCCGCCCTCGCCGGCGAGCGCCGGGAGATCCTTCTGGCCTGTAAGCGCGTCGCGCATGCCCTGAGCGCGGCGCAGGATGTTGTCGGCCGCCGGATTGCCTTGGATGGTGCAGATCTTGCCGCCATCCGGCTTGGCCTTCTTGATATACTCGCCGATCTTGTAGCCCATCAGGTAGTTGTCGGTGCCGAGATAGGTCTTGCGCAGCGCCGCATCTTCCTTGCTGAGGTCGGCGTCGAGCGTCATGATCGGGATCGACGGATTGGCGCTTTTGATCGTCTGCGCGATCAGCGGCGCGTTGGACGGCGAAATGGCCATCGCCACCGTGTCTGGCTTGCTCAGCATGTCCTGAACGATCTGGGCTTCGCCGGCCTCGTCCGAGGTCGACGCCGGACCTGTGTAGAAGCATTCATATTCCGAGTTGGCGTTTTCCGAGTTCCATTTCTGGCAACCCTGGTTGATGGCCTCGAAGAACGGATTGTCGAGCCCCTTCACCACGATGACGAGCTGTTTCTTGGCCATAGCCGGCCCGGCGCCCAACGCCAGCATGGCGACGGCAGCGAGCAATAGTGATTTCCTCATTTCAGTCCTCCCTTGAAACAGACGGACACGGCGTGCCCGCCACACAGACCGGCCCGGATGCGCGATGACAGAGGTTCGTTTCGCGAGCACTCGTGTCGCCAAGCCGGGCCGATAAGTATTTCCAGATGCGGCCGCAGACCAGCGCGGTACGGACGCTGCCAGATCCTCGACCGATAAACCTCCGCCGATTCCGCCGGCGCGCCGGAACAGGAGATCGGCATAATCTCCTCCGACGCTTAGCTAATATCGGCTTGCGACCAACGTCAATTGCTATTTGTCCTACAAAACGGATTTTTCGAAAGAAGCCGCTGTTGACGGCAAGGGGGCATGTGCGTAAATGGGCGAAAGCGCTGTTCCCGGGAGGGGCTGGGGAGAGCGAGGCCGCGGCAGAACCGCTGGCCGGAACCACGGGGAGGAAGCAGTCTGGTGTCGGTTCTCGAACTCGCCAACATCTCGAAACATTTCGGCGCCATCCAGGCCGTCAACGACGTTTCGCTGTCGATCGAGGCCGGACAGGTGGTCGGCCTGATGGGCGATAACGGCGCCGGCAAGTCGACACTGGTCAAGATGATCGCCGGCAATTTCCGCCCGAGCCACGGCACGATGCAGATGGACGGCAAGGAACTGATCCTGCACAAGCCGGTGGAGGCGCGCCAGCACGGCATCGAGATCGTCCATCAGGATCTGGCGCTGTGCAACAATCTGACGGCCGCCGCCAACGTCTATCTCGGCCGCGAGCTGCGCCGCGGCGTCGGGCCGTTTCGCATCCTCGACTACGCCGCGATGTACAAGCGCGCCGGCCAGATCTTTGCCGTGCTGAAATCCGAAACCCGCCCGCGCGACTTGGTCAAGCAGATGTCGGGCGGCCAGCGGCAAGCGGTGGCGATTGCCCGCACCATGCTTTCGCAGGCTAAGATCGTGCTGATGGACGAGCCGACGGCGGCGATTTCGGTCCGACAGGTCGCCGAGGTGCTGAACCTGATCCGCCATTTGCGCGACCAGGGCATTGCGGTCGTGCTGATCAGTCACCGCATGCCCGACGTCTTTGACGTTGCCGACCGCGTCATCGTCATGCGGCGCGGCCGCAAGGTCGCCGACAAGACGATCGCGTCGAGTTCGCCCGAGGAAGTCACCGGGCTCATCACCGGCGCCATCGAACAGGTTTGATGTCAGCGGGTTTCACCACGCAAGCAGATAAAGGTCGACGATGGCAGTAACTCTTGACCAGACGATCGCGCAGAAGCAGCACACTTTGCTGACCAGGGTGTTTGCCAGCCAGACCTTCTGGGTGGTGATCGCGGTCATCCTCGCCTGCCTGTTCCTGTCTGTCGCCACGGATTCGTTCGCCACGACGAAGAACCTCTACAACATCACCCGTAACGTCACCTTCGTCGCCATCGTCGCTCTGGGCATGACCTTCGTCATCATCACCGGCGGCATCGACCTTTCGGTCGGTTCGGTGCTTTGCCTGTGTTCGATGGTGCTGGCGGTGACCATGCATGCCGGCTACGGCATCGAGATCGGCATTGCCGCTGCAATCGCGACAGCGCTGATCATCGGCGCCTTCAACGGTATCTTGATCGCCTATCTCGGCTTTCCGCCGTTCGTGGTGACGCTCGGCATGCTGTCGATTGCGCGCAGCCTTGCCATGGTCGCCTCCAACAACACCGTCGTCTTCCAGTTCGGGCCGGATCACGACAAGCTTCTGGCGCTGGGCGGCGGCGCCTTTGTGTTCGGCATCGCCAATCCGGTGCTCTACACGATCGTGCTGGCACTGATCACCGGCTTCGTCCTGCGCTGGACGAAATTCGGCCGGCACATCTTCGCCATCGGCGGCAACGAGCATGCGGCGACGCTGACCGGCGTTCCGGTGCGCCAGATCAAGGTCGCGGTCTATATGATCTCGGCGCTGGCGGCCGGTATTGCCGGCATCATCCAGACCGGCTGGCTTGGCGCCGTCACCACCAATCTCGGCAACGGCATGGAGCTTCAGGTCATCGCCGCGACCGTCATCGGTGGCGCTAACCTGGCCGGCGGCATGGGCACGGCCTTTGGCGCCGTCGTTGGCGCGGCGCTGATCGAAGTGATCCGCAACAGTCTCGGCCTGCTCGGCATCAATGCCTTCTGGCAAGGCGTGTTCATCGGCGGCGCCATTCTGCTGGCGGTCCTGTTCGACCGGATCCGCAATTTCAGGCGCAACGAATAGACCGCAGGTGACGGACGCTATTCGTTTCCCTTGCTATCGCTCAGTCTGATAATCGGCCGGTATGGCCCATGACGGGCCCCAGGCGTGCGCATGTGCCTTGACGCAGGCCCGCACTGAGCCGCACTATCCCCATTGCAGGCGAAGGGAGGCCAGTCGCCTGCGGGAGGATATACCCATGACGGAAGCGATCAGGCTCTACTGGGGCCGGTTCGGACATGTTTCTGTCCTGAACGTCGCCAGCGACTTCGTCACCCATGCCCATGTCGAGGCGCATATCATCATCTGGCTGGAAGGCACGGCCGGCGAGATGACCATCGGTCGCGAAACGGTGCGGCTTGGGCCCGGCACCGCCGCCGGCATCAATTCCTTCCAGCCGCACAGCCACGCTTTGTCCAGCGACGGCCGGCCCGGCCTGTTCCTCGCCTTCTACATCGATCCGGACTGGGCGCGCCGGCGTCGCGACCTGCCGTCGTCCGCGCCGCTATTTTCAGCACCGGCGATCACGCTGGAGCCCTGGCTGCACAAGGCGGCAGCCAACCTTCTCGACCATCTCAGCGACAATGAGAGCATCGACGACATCGCCAATTACGAGATCGAGCGCTTCATCGACAGCGTGCTCGACGCCGCCGACGCCTCGGCACCGCAAGTAGCACGCGCCCGCGTCCACACCATGCAGGATTTCCGTGTCCGCAAGGCGATCCAGCTGATGAAGGCCAATGTCTGCGAGCGTATCTGCTTCGACGATGTGGCACGCAGCGTCGGCCTGTCGCGGCCGCATTTCTTCGCGCTGTTCAAGGAGCAGACCAATCTGACGCCCAACGTCTACTGGAACACGTTGCGCATGGAGGAAGCCGTGCGGCAGTTGCAATGGTCGCAGGAGCCGCTGATCTCGGTCGCCTGCAATCTTGGCTTCACCACCCAGGGCAATTTCTCGCGCTTCTTCCGCGATCATGTCGGCGTTCCGCCGACACTCTATCGCGAGGCGGCGCGGGCCATTTCCTGAGCCGCCTGGCAGCCGTTTTTCAGACTATTTGATAGGCGGTCAAGACGCATTGATAAGCGCCGCCGGGCCCGCCGCCCTACCCTCGCGACATACATGCTTGCAAGGGAACGACCATATGGCGAAAGTTACCATCTCCAGCGTCATCGACGCGCCGGTCGAAAAGGTTTGGGCGCGCATACGCGACTTCAACGGCCTGCCGAGCTGGCATCCGCGTATGGTCGAAAGCCATATCGAGGACGGCAAGGATCCCGGCACGATCGGCTGCGTGCGCAACTTTCAGCTCGCCAGCGGCGCCCGCATTCGCGAAAAGCTGCTCGACTTCTCCGACGGCAATTTCCTAGTCAGCTACTCCATCCTGGAGACACCGCAGCCGCTGACCAACCACAAGGCGACGCTGCAGCTGCGGCGGGTGACCGATGGCGACCGCACCTATGCCGAATGGACCGCCAGCTTCGACGCGCCCCCCGAAGAAGCCGACAAACTGGCCGAGGGCATGGGCGCCAACGTCTTCCAGGGCGGTTTCAACGCTTTGAAAAGTCATTTCGCCGGCCAAAGTTGAGCAAAAGGAGCCTTCCATGGCGCTCGCCCTGCAGACTTTCTCGACGGTCAAGGACGCCAATGCGGGGCTGAAAGCCGCCGGTACCCGATATCTCGGCGGCGGCACGCTGGTCGTGCGCGCCGCCAATGAAGGCGATGTATCGGTCTCCAGCCTCATCAGGTCGACCGAGCCGGCGCTGTCGGCGATCACCGTTTCCGGCGGCAAGGTCCGCATTGGCGCTTCGGTGACCATGGCGGCGATCGCCCGTCATCCGGATCTCGCGTCGCTTGCCCACGCGGCGCGCGCCGTCGGCGGCCCGGCGATCCGCAACATGGCGACCGTCGGCGGCAATCTCTTCGCCCCGGCGCCCTATGGCGACTTCACCGTGGCGCTGCTGGCACTGGACGCAACCGTCAATATCGACGACGGCGAGCTACCGATCGAAACCTTCCTGGCAAAACGCGAAAGCAACCACGCCATCATCACCGCAGTTGGATTTACGTTTCCGGCTGAAGGCTTTCGCTTCCTGAAAGTGTCGAGGATCAAGCCGAAGGGCGTCTCGGTGCTGAGCATCGCCGCCGTGCTGGAACAGGCACCGGACGGAACCGTGTCTTCGGCACGGATAGCGCTTGGCTGCATGGCCGACCGGCCGATGCGTGCGACGGCGGCGGAGAAAGCGCTGCTCGGCAGGACGCTCACCAGCGATGGCATCGCGCCGGCGCTTGCTGCGGCCGGCGACGGCACCTCGCCTGTTACCGATCCGATCGCCAGTGCCTGGTATCGCAACGAAGTCCTGCCGGTCCATCTCGGCCGGCTGCTACTCGGCTGAAATATCCAGGGGAGCGCGCTTGCCCACGCGCAGGCGCAAGGAGGAAACATGGCAAAGGTCCCGGTTCAGCTCACGCTCAACGGCGCGGAGAAGGCCGAATTCATCGACAGCGGTACGACGCTGCTCAACGCACTGCGCGACAAGATCGGCGACACCTCACCGAAAGGCGGCTGCCATCAAGGCACATGCGGCGCCTGCTCGGTCATCATCGACGGTGAGCTCCGGCTCTCCTGCCTGACGCTGGCCGAAACCTGCAACGGTGCGGCCATCACCACGACATCGGGGCTTTCGGAAGGCGGCGTTCTGCATCCGCTGCAGCGGGCCTTCCTCGACGCCTTCGCCACCCAATGCGGCTTCTGCACGCCGGGCATGATCATGGCCGCCAAGGTGCTGCTCGACCACACGCCGAACCCCAGCCGCGACGAGGTGGTCGAGGCGCTGTCGGGCAATATCTGCCGCTGCACCGGCTACGAGCCGATCATCCAGGCGGTGCTGACCGCCGCGCGATCCAATTCGCAGAACGCGGCTTGAGGGGAGTCAAAAAGATGGAACTCCGCAAGAACTACTTCGCCGACCAGCGCAAGGATGATCTGCACGAGATCGGCCAACCACGGCCGCGCTCCGATTCACCCGGCCATGTCACCGGCAAAACCGCCTATTTCGCCGACCGCAATTTTCCCGGCATGCTGTATCTGAAGATGGTGCGCAGCCCGCATCATCACGCCCGCATCCGCAGCATCGACACTTCAGAGGCCGAGAAACATCCGGGCGTCGTCAAGCTGCTGACCGCCAAGGATGTGCCGCACAATGTCTACACCATCCTGATCCTGATCCAGATCGGGCCGGAGGACGAGACGGTGCTGGCCGATGGCAAGGTGCGCTGGAAGGGCGAGGCGGTGGTGGCGGTGCTGGCCGAGACCGAGCGTGCCGCCCAGGAAGCGGCGGCCAAGGTCAAGATCGATTACGAAGTGCTGCCGGCCGTCTTCGACATGGAGGAAGCGCTGAAGCCCGGCGCGCCGATAGTGAACGAATATCACGGCCGGAACTATTATCTCTATGACAGCGGCGAATGCCGCAAGGTGCGCTTCGGCGATGTCGAGGCCGGCTTCGCCGGGGCCGATCACGTGCTCGAACAGACCTACCAATCCTCGCCGATTGAACACGCACCGACCGAGACGACCGGCTGTATCGTCGCGCCGGAGGGCAATGACCGCTTCACCTGCTACACCAACACGCAGGCGATGTTCTTCACCCTCGACAATGCCTCGATCATCCTGCAGATGCCCGGCAACAAGCTGCATTTCGTCGGCGGCACCGTCGGCGGCGGCTTTGGCGGCAAGGTCGACGTCATCGTCGAGCCGATCGCCATCCTCGGCGCCAAGCTGACCGGGCGGCCGGTCTCCTTCATCTACAGCCGCGAGGAGGAGATGCAGATCTCCTCGCCGCGCGCCGCCGAAAAGGTCGTCATCAAGGACGGCGTCATGAAGGACGGCCGTATCGTCGCCCGCAAGGTCACCGGCTACACCGATGCCGGCGCCTATTCGCGCCACTCGCCCTATGGCGCGCAGAAAGGCGCTGGCCACTATCCCGGCCCCTATACGATCCCGAATGTCTGGATCGACACCTACTGCGTCTACACCAACCGCACGCCCTCCTCCGCCATGCGCGGCTTCGGCGTCACCATCGGCGATTTCGCGCTGGAGGTGCAGATGGACAAGCTCGCCCGGCTGATCGGCATGGATCCGCTCGAAATCCGCTTCATCAATGCCTACCGGGACGGCGACATGAAGGCGCATCGCCAGCCGACCGAGGGCGCTGCGCTGATCGAGTGCATGCAGGAAGCCTCGCGCGCCGCCAACTGGCCGGTGGCGGAGAAGTTCATGGCGATGTCGTCCTACGCGAAGGGAGCTTGAGATGGCGATCAGGCGTGGACGCGGCGTCGCCGCAATCAACTATCCGACCGGCATGAACCTCGGCGGTGACCCGACCCAGGCGCTGGTGCATTCGACGCCGACCGGCAATTTCATGGTGACGCTGTCGAGCGTCGATCTCGGCCAGGGCATGAAGCAGATCATGGCGCAGATCTGCGCCGAGACGATCGGCGTGCCGACCGACCGCGTCGTCGTCGACACCGCCGACACCGATACCGGCCCGCACTGCATGGGGACCTTCGCCTCGCGCGGCACCCACCGCGCCGGCAACGCCGTCATCCAGGCGGCCAGGGAAGCCCGCCAAGTGATGCTGGAAGTGGCGGCCGAGGAACTGGAAGTGAATGCGTCGGACCTCGAGACCGACGGCCAAGGCAACATCCTGGTCAAGGGCGCGCCGCAAAGATCGATTTCGATCTTCGATGTCGCGCTGTCGGCTCACTTCAAGCGCGGCCGCTCGATTTCCGGCCGCGGCATGTTTTTGATCCCCCGCTCCTATCCCGAGAAAGAAACCGGCGCGATGAAGCCGTCGACCTGCTACGCCCACGCCTGCACGGTGGCCGAGGTCGAGGTCGATGACGAGACCGGCGAGGTCACCGTGCTGACGGTCAAGAACATTTTTGAGATCGGCCGCGCGCTCAACCCGAAAATGGTTGAGCAGCAGCTCATCGGCGGCTCATGGATGGGCATCAGCCACGCTCTCTACGAGACGACGGAACCCTATTATCCCAATCGCGATCATGGCGGCTCCGACTTCAACCAGTATCTGATGCCGGGACCGGGTGATCTTGCGCAAACCGAGATCATCGTGCTGGAACGACCCTCGGCCGACGGCCCGTACGGCGCCAAGGGGCCAGGCGAAATGTGCGCCAACCCGCAGATCCCGGCGGTCGCCAATGCCGTCTTCGACGCCGTCGGCGTGCGCATCGACACGCTGCCGATCACGCCGGAGCGCATCCTGCGCGCGTTGAAGGCGCAAGCCCCGAACTGAGTGTTGGAAATGCCTAGAAGAAGCGCCGAGACTGTCGCGACCTCGCCGGAGGCGGTGGCGTCGCACCTCGCCGCCTCGCGCTATCTGGCCGATGAAAGCCTGGCGACTGCCGTCTTCCTGGCGATCCGGCTGGGCAAGCCGCTGCTGCTCGAAGGCTCGCCGGGCGTCGGCAAGACGGAAGCGGCCAAGGCGATAGCTGAAGTGCTCGGGCGCGACCTCGTGCGGCTGCAATGCTATGAAGGCATCGACGCCGCGCATGCGCTCTACGAATGGAACTACCAGCGCCAGCTGCTCGCCATCCGTCATGCCGGCGAGCATGAGGTCGACATCTATGACGACCGTTTCCTGATCGCGCGGCCGCTGCTGCAGGTGCTGAAAGCGCCGGAAAAGCGCGTGCTGCTGGTCGACGAGATCGACCGTTCCGATCATGAGTTCGAAGCGCTGCTGCTGGAGTTTCTTTCCGATTTCCAGATCAGCATTCCTGAGAGAGGCACCATCCGCGCGACGGCGCAGCCGATCGTCATCCTGACCTCGAACCGTACGCGCGAGCTGGCGGAAGCGCTGCGGCGGCGCTGCGTCTATCACTGGATTACCTATCCCGACGCCGAGCGCGAAGCCGAGATCATCATGCTGCGCGCCGGCGACGTCGCCGAGGCCACGGCGCGTGCGGTGGCTGCTGCCGTGCACGATATTCGCGCCCGTCCGCTGGCCAAGCCGCCGGGCATCGCCGAAGCGGTCGAATGGGCGAACGCCGCGACCATCCTCGAACAGGGCGGCAGCCCGTGGCCGGAAGCTTTTCGCCGCGCCATCGGCGTGCTGATTAAGGACGAGGAAGACCTGTCCTATATCGCCCCCGAGCTTGGCCAGATCGTCGAGGAGGCACTGGCGTGACACGCGACGTCAACGACCCCTTCGCCCCGTTCGCAGCGCGGCCGAATACGGATCGACCTCACCGCTGGCGGGACAGCACCCACGAAGGAATGATGCGGGGAGAAAACTTACCCCTGGCGGCAGCACCCTTGCTCGGCTTTGGCCGGCTGCTGCGCCGCTATGGCTTCCCGGTGGCGCCCGAGCAGGTATCGGGCTTCATGCAGGCGGTGACGCTACTTGGACCGCGCTCGATGATTGACATCCACGAGGCAGCGCTTGCCACGCTGGCGCCGCCGCCCGACCGCCGCGACGAATTCGAGGCGCATTTCCAAAGCTATTTCTACGGCAACGCCACGGCCGTGGTCGAAGGCGAGGCCGACGACGAAACCCGCATCAAGGATGACGGCGGCGCCGGCGACGAGGAGAACGAGGTGGCGCGCCAGGAAAAAGGCGGCGAGCTATCGTCCGGCGCCGAACAGTTGAGCGCTCGCGACTTCCGGCGCGACGGCGACGGGCTTGCCGCCTTCCGCCGGAAGCTCGCTACCGCCTTGCCCGCCCGCCGCTCCTTCCGCACCGTGCGCACGCACGCGCGCGGCAAGCTCGATCTGCGCCGTTCGCTGCGCGAAATTGTCAGTGCCGACGGCGATGTGCCGTCGCCGCTGCTGCGCCGCCGGCAGACCGTGCCGCGCAAGCTGCTGATCCTGATCGATGTGTCAGGCTCGATGAAGCTCTACACATCGGATTATCTCAAGCTGGCGCATGCGGCGGTGCAAGGTGCGGGCCGGGCTGAAATCTTCACCTTCGGCACGCGGCTGACCCGCATCACAGCGGCGCTGCGCATTCGCGACCGAGACCAGGCTCTGGCCCACGTGGCAGCACTGGTCGACGACTGGGACGGCGGCACCCGCATGGGACCGACGCTGCTCGCCTTCCTGTCTGTGCCGCGCTTTTCCGCTTTCGCGCGCGGGGCGGCGGTGGTCATCCTGTCCGACGCGCTGGAGCGCGGCGATCACGCCGAACTGGAAATGGCGATACGCCGGCTGAGCGCACGCGCCTTCCGTCTTTCGCTGGCGACGCCGCTGGCCGGCGATCCGCGTTTCCAGCCGGCAACGGCAGCGCTTCGCGCCATCCTGCCGGTGCTCGACGATCTGATCGATGGTTCGTCCATCGCTGGTCTCACCGATTTCATCCTGTCGCTCGCCCGCCCTGCCCCAGCGGCCGCAGCCATCTGGAAAAGGGTCTCATGATGCAGAAGGCGATCGAGGCCCACTTCCACATCTGGCGCCAAAAGGATCAGCCATGGCTGGTCGGCCCGATGGTGCCGCGCATCTTCGGACCCTATGAACCGATCCGCCGCGACTATCCGATCGAGGAATTCCTGGCCGATCAGCAAGGCTCAGGCGTCGAGAAGGCGGTCTATGTCCAGACCAACTGGGCCAAGGAAGATTTCGAGACCGAGGTCGCCTTCCTGCAGAAGACAGCCGACGAGACCGGCTGGCCGCATGCCATCGTCGGCTATGCCGACATGACGGTGGACGATATCAGGCCCCAGATCGACCGGCTGATCAAGTACCCCCTGCTGCGCGGCGTGCGAATGCAGCTGCACTGGCATGAAACGCCCGCCTTCCGCTTCGCCGCCTCGGCCGATCAGGTGATCGACCCGAAAGTGCGGGCCAATGTGGCGCGGCTGAAAGACTACGGCCTGTCCTTCGATCTGCAGCTTTTCCCCGCCCAGATGAAGGACGGGCTGACGCTTGTCGGCGAGAATCCTGAGACCAAATTCATCCTGACCCATGCCGGCATGCTGACCGGCATGGAGCCGGAGACCACCGAGGCGTGGAAGGCCGGGCTGCGCACGCTTTCAGCAGCGCCCAACCTCTATGCCAAGCTCTCCGGCCTCGGCACTTTCGTCCACCGCAACGACCCGGCGCTCATCGCCTATATCGTCGACAACGCTATCGACATCCTCGGCAGCGACCGTCTGATGTTCGGTTCGAACTTCCCGATCGAGAAACTGTGGACCAGCCACGCCGAGCTGATCAAGGCGCACCGGGAGGCGGTGGCCAAACACGGCGCGGCGGCAGAGGCCGACATCTTCTGGAGTACGGCGGAGAAGGTATATCGGCCGGTGTAGCGCAGCGTTTTCCTTCTCCCCTTGTGGGAGAAGGTGGCCGAGCGAAGCTCGGTCGGATGAGGGGTGCTGGAAGGATCGTTGCGTAGAAGATGTAAGCGCTTCAAACCATTTTATATTTTCTCGCTGCGTTTCTCCCAGCACCCCTCATCCGTCTCGGCGCCACGCGCCGATCCACCTTCTCCCAGAAGGGGAGAAGGTCAAGCCCGACTTCAGTTCCGCGGAAGATGGCCCGAGACCTCGGCGCCCACTGCCGCGACAACGCCAGGAAGCGGAATGAGGCCGCGAGCCGATTGCGCGAGAGGTCGAGCAGCGGATTTTTTGCGCGCGCCAGATGCCGCACGGCCAGCCAGCCGACCAGGGTGCCGGCGGCAAGCAGCGCCACGGTCGGCATGGCGCCGTCTTCCGGATGCGCGATCCGCTCGAGGCCGTAGAGCATTGAGGCGAGCCCGGCCGAGGTCAGAAGAAGGCCCGGCCAGTCGAGCGGCCTGGTTTCGGAATCGCGGTCGCCGGGAATGAAGCGGGCGACCAGCGCCAGACCGGCCAGCCCGAGCGGAATGTTGATGAAAGAAATTCCAGTGCCAGGAGAGATAGGTGGTAATGAAGCCGCCAAGCACCTGCCCGATCACCGGCGCGAACAGCGCCGGATAGGTGATCGGTGCGGTGGCGTTGAGAAGCTTGGACTTCGAGGCGTTAGGCAGCACCAGGATGCGGCCGACCGGCGTCATCAGGGCACTGCCCAGGCCCTGCACGGCACGCGCGGCGACGAACTGGGTCAGGCTTTGCGAGATTCCGCAGGCGATCGAGGCCAGCGTGAACAGCGCGATGCCATGACGAAGATGTTGCGCGCGCCGAAGCGGTCGGCGGCCAGCCTGACAGCGGCACGAACACCGCCATGGTCAGCATATAGACGGTGAATGCCGATGCTCATCGCCACCGCCGGCACGCCGACGGATTCTCCCATCTGCGGCAGCGATGTCGAGATGATCGCCGCATCCAGAAGCTGCATGAAGAAGGCGACGGCGACGATCAGCGCCACGCGCCGCGCCTGCCGCGCCGCCGTCGCGGTCTCGGCCAAGGCTTTGTTTTCGGGAATGGCGGTCATGCGCAGAACTGTATGAAAGTTTTTCCCGCGCCACTGGGAATCAGGCAATTGTCTGGCAAATCGATGACGCACCGGTTTGAACAGCATTTGGGTGGCGCCGTCCAGACATGGTCCAACAAACTTTCGTGTCGTATCGCGACCTGTTATGCGATGACTGAACCTAGCCACCGAACTAGCCTTCGACACTTCGCGATTTCGTTTCGCCTCTTCTGACTAGGACCCCTCTTCATTAGGACCAATCTGCGCATGAAGGCCATCTACATCGATTATCTCAACGCCCTCGACATCGAAGCCCTTGATATGGTCGATGCGGAAATCATCGATGCGGTCGAGGGCGGGCTGGTGGCGCAGGGCAACGGCCAGACGGTGATCGAGCCGCGCGTCCATCTCGAGCCGGACCCCTCCTTCAACGGCCATTTCAATGTCCTGCGCGGCTACGTCGCGCCGCTCGATGCGGCGGGCGTCAAGATCGTCGGCGACTATGTCGACAATTACCTGCACGGCCTGCCATCGGAATTCGGCATCCTCAACCTGTTCGATCCGCGCACCGGCACGCCGCGCGCCATCCTCGACGCCACCGTCATCACCGACATGCGCACCGGTGCCGTCACCGCCATTGGCGCAAAACATCTGGCGAAAAGGACGTCGAAGATCCTCGGCCATATCGGTGCGCGCGGCACCGCTTACTGGAACGTGCGCCTGCTCGACCACCTCTTCGACTTTGACGAGATCCGCGTGCATTCGCGCCGGCCGGAAAGCCGCGACGGCTTTGCCGCCAAGCTGTCCGCCGATCTCGGCAAGCCGGTCATGGCGGTCGCCGACTGGCGCGCCTGCGTCGAGGGCGCCGACATCGTCGTCGAGGCCTCGCGGCTGCCGGAACCGCAGCCGCTGCTGAAAACCGCATGGATCAAGCCCGGCGGGCTGGTGATGCCCTACGGCACGATGAGCGCGGTGGAGCTGACGTTGACCGACATCATGGCAAAGATCGTCGTCGACGACTGGGGCCAGTGCAAGGGCGGCAAATTCGGCTCGCTGCGCGCCCATGTCGAGACCGGACGCCTGAGCGAGCAGACGCTGCACGCCGAACTTGGCCAGATCGCCGCCGGCCTCAAGCCGGGGCGCCAGAGCGACGACGAGACGATCCTGTTCTGGCATCGCGGCCTGTCGCTCTCAGATATCGCGCTGGGTAAGGCGATGCTGGCCAAGGCGCAGGCGCAAGGCATCGGCCAGCGGCTGCGTTTCGCATGAGCGCGCTTGTCCTCACCGGAACGGGCGTCAGCATCGAGGACGTCGCGGCGGTTGCCCGCGCCGGACGTAAGGTGGAGGTAGCCCCCGCGGTCATGGAGAGGCTGGACAGAGCGCGAAAAGTGCTCGACCGCGCCGCCGCTTCTGGCCAGCCGATCTATGGGCTCAATACCGGTCTCGGCGCCAATCTCGGCACGTCGGTCAGCGGCGACGCCAGCGCCTTCCAGCACCAGTTGCTGGAAGGACGCAGCGGCGCCGTGGGTGACGCGCTGCCACAAGACATCGTGCGGGCGACGATGCTTGCCCGCACCGCGATGTTTTCGGCCGGCGGCTCGGGCATTTCATCAGAGGTTTTCCTCGCACTCATCGGCGCGCTCAATGCCGGCGTGCATCCGGTGATGCCGTCGCTGGGCTCGATCGGCGACAGCGACCTGGTGCTGATGGCAACGCTCGGTCGCATGCTGACCGGCGACGGCGAAGCCGACTTTCAGGGCCGGCGCATGCCGGCGGCCAAGGCGCTTGCGATGGCCCGCCTCGCCCCCGTCAGCCTCGCCCCCAAGGACGGGCTGTCGCTGATAAGCGCCTCGGCGGTGTCTGCCGGCAGCGGTGCGCTGGCAGCGGCTGACGCATTGTCCGCCTTCGCACAACAACAGCAGGCGGGCGCGCTGACCATTGAAGGCATCGGCGCCAACCAGACGATCCTCGATCCGCGCCTGCAGGCGGCGCGACCGGCCGCTGGCCAGCAGCAGGCCGCGCAAGGCTTGCGCGATCTGCTGGCACGCGACAAGGCGCCGACGCCGGCGACCTTACAAGACCCGCTGTCGATCCGTTGCATGCCGTCGATCCATGGCGCGCTGTTGCAGGCAATCGATCAGGCCAGGCAAGCTGTCGAGATCGAGCTCAACGCCGCCGCCGACAACCCGCTGGTGCTGGGCGACGACGACACGGTGCTGTCGACCGGCAATTTTCACACCCCGTCGCTGTCGCTTGCCTTCGAGACGCTCAGTCTTGCCATCGCTCAATGTGCGGCCGCCTGTGCTGCCCGCTTCATCCAGCTTACCGGCTCAGGCCGCAACGGCCTGCCCAAATATCTGTCGCCGGTCGGCGGCGCTTCGGCCGGCTTCGTGCCGCTGCAAAAGACAGTAAGTGCTATTCTCGCCGCCATCCGCCACAAGGCCAACCCGGTGATGCTCGACTTCCTGCAGGTCTCGGAGGGCGTTGAGGACCATGCGACGCAAGCACCGCTGGCCGTTTCGAAATGCGCCGACATGATCGTGCTGTGGCGGCGGCTGATCGCCTTCGAGCTGATGGCCGCCGCGCAGGCCGTCGACCTGCGCGACGGGCTGACGCTGGCGCCGGGCACAGCGGGAATTCACGCAGCCGTGCGTGCCCTCGTCGCGCCGCTTAGGGAAGACAGAGCGCTCGGTATTGACGCGGAGGCGCTTTACGCTGCGCTGGCTACCGGAACATGGCTGCCATAGCGCCGGCCGTCGCATATGCCGGCTGACGATATTGTCGAGCAGGTCCTAGCCGACGCGTTTCATCCGGCGTCGATTTTCTCCATGAACAGACCGAGTTGGTCCGGGTCCATATGCACCACATGCTTGTCTTCGGGATAGGCCAGGCTGTTCACGTCGGCGACATATTCGGAAAATGCGGCGATGCGTTCCGCCTGCAGGCGGTCATATTCGGCGGCGAAATTGCGGTAGACTTTGGAGTGGCGCGGCATGTGGCCACGGTTCTGGCCAAGGATATCGTCGGCGAACAAATATTGCGCGTCGCAGCCGGTGCCCGCCCCCATCGACAGCATGATCAGCGAGGTCCGCTCCGAAATCGCATTGGCCACCTCGACCGGCACCACTTCGATCTCGGCGCCGACCGCGCCTGCGGCCTCGTACTGCTTGACTGCCTCGAAAATCTGCATGGCGCTGTCGGCGGTCTTGCCGACAGCCTTGAAGCCGCCGGTCCAGGTGGCGCGCGACGGGATCAGTCCGACATGGCCGATCACCGGGATATTGTCACCGGCCAGCCGTTTGACAGTTGCAAAGCCGGCGCTGCAATAGACCGCGTCGGCGCTCGCCTTGTAGAGCCGGAACGCCCAGCGGACGAAGTCGTCGGCTGTGCCGATCTCGTAGAAATTGTCGCCCGGCATGGTGAACAGGCTGGGTGCGGCATCGCGGTATTGCGGGTTGAGCACCAGCTCCGGCGGCACCGAGACGATGTCGACCCCGGCTCTTTCGGCTGCCTCGGCCTCGTCCATCGTCAACACGCGCAGCATGGTCAATTGCCGCTTGCCCTTCATGGCGCGCAGATCGGCGATCGTGGGTCTTTTACGGCTCATCGATTTTGGTCCCCTTGTTGCGTGTATTGAAGGTCGGTCAGGCTTCAATTTGCATGATCTTTTCCGAACCGAAGGTCAGCGCAGCAAAAGCCGGTCCCCCTTTTCGCTGACGCGGACCTCCGGTTCGGAATCATACCCTATATCTGGATCATCACTTTGCCAGCCTCGACCTTGACCGGATAGGTCTGCAGATTGACACAGACGGGAGCCCCCTTGGCCTGGCCGGTTTTGTAATTGAAGCGGCCATTGTGCTTGGGGCATTCGATGATGTCGTCCATGACAAGCCCGTCGGCCAGATGGGCCTTCTCATGCGTACAAAACCCGTCGGTGGCGAAGAATTCGTCATCAGGGGAACGGTAGATCGCGAAGGTGCGGCCGCTATGGTCGAAGCGGATGACATCCTCTTCTTCGACATCGTCCACGGCGCACGCTTCGACCCAATCGGCCATCTCTGTTTCTCCTGAAATTTCTGTATTGCGGCGGTGCCCAGTGTCTATTCCGCGGCCGCCGACATGTTCACCTCGTGGAACTCGCCACGATAGGGCCGCGCCGTCGGCGGCAGTTCGCGCTTGAGGAAATACTCCTCGTACTTGAGCTGCCTGAGCAGGACCGGCCAGACCTCGCGATAGGCATGCCACATCGACGGGTTCGGCTCAGGCAAATCGTGCTTGATCAATTCGTGCAGCCTGGGCAGCGCGTGATAGGGCACCATCGGGAACATGTGATGCTCCACATGGTAGTTCATGTTCCAGTAGATGAACCGGCTGATCGGGTTCATGTACACGGTACGGGTGTTGAGCCGGTGGTCGACCACATTGTCGGCCAGGCCGATGTGCTGCAGCAGGCCGGTCAGCACCATGTGCCAGGTGCCGTACAGGCGCGGCACGCCGATCAGCACCAGCGGCAGCCACGACCACGTGTAAAGAGCGACCGCGATGGTCGCGATGTAGATCGCGATATGCCAGCGCGCGGCGATGACGGCCTTGTGCTGTTCCATCTCGGGAACGTAGCTTTTCTCGTCGGGCGTCAGTTTGCCGAACGCTTGGCGTACCAGCGCCGGAAGCGAGTAGCGAAAATCGAGGATACCGGTGAAAGCGAGTGCGGTGCGCAGCAGGTCCGGCGGGCGCATCACGGCGATCTCGGCATCGCGTCCGACAATGATGGTGTCGGTGTGGTGGCGGGCATGGCTCCAGCGCCAGGTCACCGGATTGCGCATCAGCATGAAGCTGGCGATCTGGTAGACCATATCATTCATCCAGCGCGTTCGGAAGGCAGTGCCATGACCACATTCGTGCCAGCGCGAGTCGCTGGAGGAGCCGTAGAGCACGCCATAGACGAAGAAGAACGGCACGCACCACCAGGTGCCCCAGAAATAAATGCCGCCGGCAGCTGAACCCAGGATGGCGACGATCCAGATGATCGTGTCGCGGATCGCCGGGCCATCCGACCGTTGCATCAACTCCTTGATCGCCTTGCGGGAGACGTCGGTGTGATACCACTCGGCCGAAGCCAGCCCCGTCTCGATCGCCCTGCGTGTGCTCTCGCCGACCAGGCTGTAGTCGCGCTTCACTGTGCCAGCCATTGTGACCTCCAAATCCTGATGGCCCGAGAGCCCTCCCCGCTCCGACCGGACTCAGCCTCCCAACTGGTATTTCGCATCCTCTTCGCCATCATCGCGACCTGCCTCCGAGCACCGGAAAATTGCCCGACGGCAGCGGATAATCCTGTTGCGGCTGCCGGGCGATCGCTGCGATCCGGCTTTCAGCGGCAGCGATGTCGCCGGTGCCATCGAGAACCCGGAACACCGCATTGTATGAGCGGCTCTCGCCATGCTCCAGCCAGATCATCTCGCCGCGTTCTCGGGCCGCCAGATTGCCGAGCACATGATGCGTCGACGGCTCGATGCCCAGCGCATAGTGCCCTGCCTGGAAATTCTGCCACTCATAGGCACAAGGCAACTGATCCTTGCGGGTCACGACTTCCAGCCCAAGGCCAAGACGGTCGTTGACCACCGCCACCGGCACTTCCCCGGCGCCGTTAGCGCCAAGCTCGTGCTGCCAGACCTGCTCTTTGAAACCCAATTGCGGCGCCGGCACTGTGCGGTAGCCGACCTTCTGCGCCTCGTAGCGCTCGCCGGCATGCCCGGCCCACACAACGTCACGGATCGGCGCCAGATAGCGAGACCCCTCGTCGAGCACCGGATGGCTGACATTGATGTGGTAGAAATACATATGCGGCGTCCGGCTGAACCCGTGATTGACGACCCGGTCCGAAAGCCGGATCTCGTTGCCGCCGACATCGGCTTCGATCCGCCGCAGCAGATGCAAATCCTCGCCGAACACAGTCGATTGCTGGACGATGCCTTCGGCCCACAGCACGCAGCGGTCGCCGTCCCAGGTCTCGCCGTAACCGGTCAGGCGCGCCGGAATGGTGCTGATGCGGCCATGCAGCGAATGGCGCACCGTTTTCTTCGGCGGATAATTGTAGCTGTCGGCGGGAACCTCGTTCATGAACAATATATGGTCGAGACCGCAGGTCAGCAGCAGGCCCGAGAAGGAACGCGCCCAGGCCAGCCCCTCCTCGCCTTCGTACTCATGCAGACCGGGATGGCGAAAGCCGCTCGGCGAATGCCAGCCGATCGCCTGGCCCTTGAAGTCGCAATCGGCGATATCGAGCGCCCGATCGACCAGCGCGGTGAAACGCAGGCCGGAGCCGGTGCGGAATTCGAGCATGCGGATGCCGCGCTCCACGCCGTCGCCAAGCGTCATCAGCCGCACGCCGGCGAATTGCGACAGCATGCCGGACCGTTCCGAAACCTGCCGGCGCGACAGCGTCTTGCCGTAAAGCTCTACCATGTGACGGCCAGTTCCTTCACTTCGCTCTCGTCTCCTTGAGCAGGGCCGACATATCGGCGCCGGTAATGATGCTTTCCACCGTCAACAGATCGGTATCGGCGACCGTCTGCTCGGCGACGATCTCGCCGCGGCGCATTACGATGATGCGGTCGGCGACCTGAAAGACGTGATGGATGTTGTGGGTGATCAAAAGCACCGAATGGCCGGCCGCGCGCACCTCCTTGACGAAGCGCAGCACGCCGTGTGTTTCCTCGACGCCGAGATTATTGGTCGGCTCATCGAGGATGATGACCTTGGCGGCGAACTGCATCGCCCGCGAAATGGCGATCGACTGGCGCTCGCCGCCCGAAAGCGTACTGACCAGCGCATCGGCGTCGAGCTTTTTCGAAATGCCGACGCGCTTCAGCAGCGCCGCGGCGGCGTCGCGCAGCTTGGCGAGATCGAGCGGCGCGAACACGCCCAGCCATTTCAGATTGACCGGCTCGCGACCGAGAAAGAGATTGCGCGCGATGCTCAGGTCGGGCGCCAGCGACGTGTCCTGGTGGATGGTCTCGATGCCGAGATCCATCGCGTCGCGCGTCGAGCGGATCGAGACTTTCTGGCCGCGCACATAGATGTCGCCGCGGTCGACAGGAAACACGCCGGAGATCGCCTTGATGAGGGTGGATTTGCCGGCGCCGTTGTCGCCGAGCAAGGCTACCACTTCACCTTCATTGAGTGCGAACGATGCGCTCTTCAGGGCGCGGACGCTGCCGAAGGACTTTTGCAGGTTCTGCAACCGAAGCACTTCCATGTCAGCTCCTGGCGGCGTTCTTCTGCAGCAAAGCGTGCAGGATGAGCATGGCAAGGATGATGACGCCGACGAAGATGTTGTAGGCGAGCCCCGGCACGCCGATCAGCACGATGCCGTTGCGGATGCTGCGCAGCATCAGCGCGCCGACGATCGTGCCCAGGATCGTGCCGCGCCCGCCGGTCAGCGCCGTGCCGCCGACCACCACCATGGCGATCACTTCGAGTTCATAGCCGGTGCCGGCCACCGGCGAGGCGGCAGAGATGCGGAACGCGCTGATCATGCCGGCGAGACCGGCCAGCGCGGACGTCAGGATGAACAGCCAGACCTTGACCGCATCGGCCGGCACGCCGCGCGCCACGGCAGCGTTACGGTTCGAGCCGATGGCGCTTATCCAGTTGCCGAGCTTGGCGTAGTGCAGGACATAGATCGCCAGCAGCGACAGGCCGATGAACCACCACAAGGATGTATAGAAACGGAACGTTCCGATATTGAAGCTGCCGGCCAGCAGCGTCACGAAAAAGCCTGGCTGGTCCCAGGATTTCAGCGGAAAGCCTTGCGTGATGTAGAGCGCAGCCCCGCGCACCACGAGCAGCATCGACAGCGTGACCAGGAAGGAGGAGATGCCGATCTTGGTGACGATCAGCCCGTTGACCGCACCGATCGCTATGCAGAGCAGCAGGCCGACAAGCAGGGCGATGCCGATGTCAAACCCGCCGTTCTGCACCAGAAGCATGACCACGACCGGTGCCAACCCGAACACGGCTCCGACCGAAAGGTCGAACTCGCCCGCAGTGAGAAGCAGCGTCATGCCGAGCGCGATGATGCCGAGTTCGGGCAGGAACGCCATCATGTTGGAGATGTTGAGCGGCGACAGGAAGTTGGCATCGGCAACGGCGAACACCGCCAGCAGGACAATCAGGATGACGAGCGAAGAGAATTGCGGCGAGCGGATCAGGCTCGACCTGCGTTTGGAGCGCGGCATTTCCTCTTCTGCGGCGATTGTCATGACTGCTTGGACCATATCTCAGGGTGACGCCCGCCGCCTGCGCGGCGGACGTCAGTTTCCATCACTTGTTGTAGAGTTTCAGGATCGGTTCGACGCTCGAGGCGTCGTAGAGGCTGAACGTGTGGATGTCGTAGCCGATCGGCTCACCCGAGGCGGCGAGCCCGAGCAAAGCAACCGGCATGAAGCCCTGTGCCGAAGGGAACTGCCAGGCCGCTGCGTTGACGAAGCCGGCCTTGACGGATTCGGCTGTTTCCTTCGAATTGCCCCAGCCGACGACCGGGATTTTGCCAGCCGGAATGCTAGCGCCGTCGAACACCCGCTTGATGCTGGCCGCCACGGAATCGCCGAGCGCGATGATCGCCGGCGGATTGTTGGCCACCATATAGTCGGTCATCTTGGCGATGATACCGGCCGGATCGGTGCCGCAATCGACGACGTCGTATTTGATGCCGAGCGGATCGAACACGCTGGCGATGCCTTCGGTCTCGAGCTGCTGGTAGCTGGCTCCCGGCACTTCGACCGGCAGGAACACCTTGTCGCCCTGCTTCACCATCTTGTGGTCGACCAGGTATTTTGCCCAGATGGCGCCGGCCTCCTTGAGGTCAGCGCCGATATAGGCCTGCCGTCCGGTCGCCGGATCGTCGGTGTTGAAGAACACGATCGGGATGCCGGCGGCCTTGGCCGCCTTGACCTCCTCGGTCCACAGGCCTGGCTGCGCCGAGGTGGTGGCGATGCCGTCGGGCTTGGCGGCGAGCGCCGAGTTGAACGCTTCCTTCTGCGCCGCCATGTCGCCGCCGCTGAAGGAGATATTGCAGGTCACCTTGAGCTGGTCGCAGGCCTTGGTGGCGCCGGCATTCCAGTCGAGCCAGAAGGCATCCGATGGGCCGCCATGCGACAGCAGGTAGAACGTCTTTTGAGCATCCTGCGCCAGCGCCGAGTCCATGGTCACGCCGGCGAGCACGGTCGCGGCAACGGCGATTTTCGACACGAATTTCAACATTTCTCTTCCTCCCTTTTTTGGTGGCCGAACCGTGCCGTCACAGTCCGTTGGCGCGGAATTTGCCGTCGAGGAATTTCTTGGCGCGCGGCACGTCATCTTCCGAAAGATGCTCGATGATAACCGGGATGTTCGGGTGCTTTTCGGCCAGCCGCCTGAGATAGAGGTCGTAGTTCAGCGAACCGAGGCCTGGCGCCGGCAGCTCGATTTCGCCAACACCGCGGAAAGTGTGGCTCTCCAGCGCGTCCTCGTCGCCGATGTCGGCGTGCTTCTCCGACTTGTCACCGCCCGAGCGCTTGACGTCCTTGGCATGGGCTATTCTGATCTTGTCGGTCAGCGTGTCGAATACCTGGTTCAGAATCTGGTCCATCCTGTCGATGTTGTGCGTCTCGAAATAGTTGGTCGGGTCCATCAAAAGGCCGAGACCGGGATGGTCGACCTGCGCGAACATCTTCACCGTCTCCTCGACCGAGCCGACGACATTGTTGACATAGGTTTCGAGCAGGAAGACCGCGCCGTGGTCGTATGCGGTCTGGGCAAGATCTGATATGACCTTGCGGCATTCCTCGAACCCTTCCTCGGTCTTGTTCTTGGGATGATGCACCCAATCGGACTCGCTGTTGTAGGTGCCGGTTTCCGAGATAACGTAAGGCGAGCCGAAATTGCGCGCATTGCGGATGATCTCCTTGAGATAGCCGACACGCCTATCACGCTCGCCTATGTCCGGATGGATGATGTTGGTGTAGCCTGACACGCAGCACACCGGCAGATTGTGGTCGCGGAAGGTGTCGCGAACAGTCCGGGCCTTTTCCTTGGTGATCTGCCCGGCCGACAGGTCAACATCCTTAAAATGGAGGTCGAGCTGCACCGTGTTGAAATCGAGCGCGCGGATCTTCTGCGCGGTTTCCTTGAGGCTGTACGGGAAATAGCCCGTGAAAATACCTGCCTGCATCATGATGTGAAGTCCTCCCTGTAAGCGATTCAGTTGATTGAGTTTGTCGAGATTTCGGAAAGCTTGACCGTGCGGCCCTCGTCGATCGAGCGATAGCCGGCTTCGATCAGCGCCATGGTCTTGACGTTGTCGGCGACGGACAGCGCCGGCGGCGTGCCGGTCTTCACCGCGTGCTGGAGCTGCTCCATCACGCCGATGAAGGCATGCGGGAACCACATCGTGTCCCAGTTGGGCGTCATCCATTCGCCCCCGGTGGTCTCGGTCGAAGCATAGGTCAGCGTCGAGGCAGCGCCCGTCGGCCAGCCGATCGTGCCCTTGGCGACGCCCTTTGTGCCGTCGACGCGCCAGTTGATGTGCTGGTCGTCCTTGTAGCCCTCCTGGCGCGGACCGGACCAGACATCCTCAAGCGAAACGGCGAGCACGCCGGACGGGAACCGCAGCGTCGAAACGGTGATGCCGTCCGAATGGTCGAAGCGCGTGCGCGGATCTTTGCGGGTCAGCGTCGTGATCTCGTCGGGATCGCCGAACAGAAAACGCAGCACGTCGAGATGGTGGACGCTCATATTGGCAAGCGTCAGCCGGTCGTAGTCCTTGAGGAAGGTCTGCCAGTGGGGGATCGCATGCATGTCGATCTGGGCGAAGACGATGTCGCCGAGCGCGCCGCTGTCCATGATCTGCTTCAGCACGCGCATCGACTGATCGTAGCGCATGTTCTGGTTGACCGAGAGGATCTTGCCGGCCTTGGCCGCCTCGTCGCGCAACTCGATCGCATCCTTGAGCGACAGCGCCAGCGGCTTCTGCGCCAGGACCGCCTTGATGTGCTTCTGCTTCAGCGCATGGCGGATCAGCGCCGGCTGCTGGTCCGGCGGAAAGGCAAGGTCGATGATCTCGACGTTTTCGTCCTCGATCAATTGTTCCGGCGTGTCGTGGACGGTCGGGATCTCCCAGCGCTTGGCGACCTTCTCGGCACTGGCCTTGGTCCGCGAGGCGATCGCCACCACCGGAAAGCCGGCGTCCTTGTAGGCGGCAAGATGGCATTCGGCCATGATCATGCCGGCGCCGACACAGCCGATTTTGTACTCCCTGGTGCGGACTTTAACGTCCGGCTCGAAGTCTTTGCTCGTCATGTCTTTCTCCCGAAGCTCGTTTCTTGCGGCCGCTGTCATCGTCCCAGCGCTGCCCCGCTTTGCCCGAAATAATGCACGCGGCCGGGCTCGCAGGATATCGCCACCATCGCGTCCGGCCTGATATCCGGCTGGCCGCGCAGCAGTGCCCTGAGGCGCGCCTGCCCGGCAGCGAGTGTCACCACGGTATAGCCGCCGAGCGGCTCGACCTCGAACACTCGCGCCGGGCGGCCCGCGCGCCCGTCTGAGACTCCACCCTCCGATATTTCCCCATCCGACCAGGACCGCACCTTGATGTCTTCCGGCCTGAGCCCGATTTCGACGGCATCGGCCGGAGCAGCCTTGTCCGCGATACGGATCGCGCCTTCAGCCGCCTCGACGCCGCCGTCGCCGCGCAGCGACTTCAAGATATTCATCATCGGCGAACCGAGCAGCCGCGCCACATAAGTGCTCGCCGGCCGGTCATAGATCTCGGCCGGCGCGCCGATCTGTCTGATCCTGCCGTTCTCCAGGATGGCGATGCGGTCGGCAACCGACATCGCCTCTTCCTGGTCGTGGGTGACATAGATCAACGTCTTACCGAGCTCGCGCTGGATGCGCTTCAACTCGACGCGCGTCTCCTCGCGCAGCCTGGCGTCGAGCGCCGAGATCGGATCGTCCATCAGATAGGCATTGGGATCGCGCACCAGCGCGCGGGCGATCGCAACGCGCTGCCGCTCGCCACCGGAAAGCTGCGCCGGCGGCTTGTGCAGGATGTGGCCGATATGCAGCTTGGCCGCGACGTCGGCGACACGCTTTTCGATTTCGGCCTCGGCGACCCGGCGTTCGACCAAGGGGAAGCGGACATTGTCGCGCGCGCTCATATGCGGAAACAGCGCTAGGTTCTGGAACACCATGGCGACGTTGCGCTCGGCTGGCGACATTGTATTGACCGGACTGCCGCCGATCAGGATCTCGCCTGAGTCAGGCGTTTCCAAGCCGAGCACCAGACGCAGCATCGTCGACTTGCCCGACAGCGGCGGACCGAAGAAGCAGAAGAACTCATTGTCGTTGACCGTGAACGAGGCATCGTCGACGGCGATCGTGGCGCCATAGCGTTTCGTCACATTGCGGAAAACGATATCGGCCATGGTCTCAGCCCGCTTTCATGGCAAGGCCGGTGGCGGCGTCGAAGACGCGTACCGACTGCGCGGCCGGTGCGATCACAGCTGTTTGCCCGACCGACAGTCCCACATCATTGTCGAGCACCGCCTTCACCGCAGCCTCGCCGTCGCCGAGATGGATAATGGTACGCGCGCCGATCCGCTCGACGAAATTCACCGGCATCGACAGGCCGCGGCCGCTTTCGGCCAATGTCACCTGCTCCGGTCGGAAGCCGTAGAGCACCTCACTCCGCACGCCCCGCACAGCGGCGGTAAATTCGACCGGCAGCGGCTGCGTGACACCGAGCGGCCCGAGATCGACGACCAGCCCACGGTCGCTTTCCGCCGGCCTGCCTCTGAGCAGGTTCATCCCCGGCGCACCGATGAAGCGGGCGACGAAGACATTGGCCGGATCGTTGTAGACCTTGAGCGGCGTGCCGACCTGCTGCAGCACGCCGTGGTCCATCACCGCGATGCGGTCGGCCATGGTCATCGCTTCGAGCTGGTCGTGGGTGACATAGACCATGGTTTGCCGGAACTGCCGCTGCAACTGCTTCAGTTCGGTCCGCATCACCGCCCGGAAGGCCGCATCGACATTGGACAGCGGCTCGTCGAGCAGGAAGATCGCCGGCTCCATGATCGCCGAACGGCCGATCGCCACGCGCTGCAATATGTTGACCGACAGCCTGTCGGCCTTGCGGTCGAGCAGCGGCGTCAATTGCAGCATCTCGGCAATGGCTCCGACGCGACGGTCGATCTCGGCCTTTGGCGCGCCGCGCATTTTCGGGCCGTAGGCGAGGTTCTGCCGCACGCTCATATGGGTGAAGATCGCGTAGTTCTGGAAGACGAAGCCGACGCCGCGCCGTCCCATCGGCACGCCGGTCATGTCGCGCTCGCCGAACAGGATCTTCCCTCTGGTCGGCTCCTCCATGCCGGCGATCATGTTCATGGTCGTCGACTTGCCGCAGCCTGACGGCCCGAGCAGCGCCATGAACTCGCCGTCGGCGATGGCCAGATCCATCGTCTTCAGCGCGGTGAAGTCGCCGAACTTCTTGACCAGATTCTGCAGATGGATGGCGCTCATGCCAGCACCTCCCGCGCCATGCGCTTCATGGCAAACACCGCTGCGATGGACAGCACGATCAGGATGGCCAGCGCGATCGCCGCGACATAGCCCCAGATCAGGTCCTGGGTGGTGAGCTTGTAGATGTAGACGGAGATCGTCTCGGTTGCGACGCCGGGACCGCCGCCGGTCATGATGTAGAGCGTGTCGAATATCTTGAAGTTCTCGATCACCCGGATCGCCAGCGCGATGATGATGATCGTCTTCATCTTCGGCAGCACGATGGTGACGAAGCGCTGCCAGGGATTGGCGCCGAGCAGCGTCGCCGCCTTGATCTGGTCCTCGGGCACGCCGACCAGGCCGGCAAGCAGGATGAGGAACATCAGTGGTGTCCACTGCCAGATGTCGGCGACCATGACGGCGATGAGCGCCAGCGTCGGGTCCGAAAGCCAGGCGATCGTGACGGGAAAGCCTGATAGCGCCGACAGGATGTCGTTGACCGGGCCGCCCGACTGGAACAGCATGAAGAACATGTAGCCGGCCACCGCCGGCACCACCATCATCGGCATCAGCAGGATCGAATAGAATACCCGCCTGCCCGGAAACTCGTCGGCAAACAGCGTGGCGAGCGCGAGGCCGAGCAGGAATTCCGCAGGCACGCAGATGATCATGACGATGGCCGTGCGCTTTAGCGCGCTCCAGAAGCGCGCGTCGGCGGCAAGGTCGGTGTAGTTGGCGAAATTGTTCCACAGCGACCAGGCGTTCCACCAGCCGAGGCCGGACAGCGGCGACCAGTCGGTCAGGCTAATATAGAGCTGCATGAGCAGCGGGAAGACGGCGATGAACAGCACCAGGATCTGCGCCGGCAGCGTCAGCCGGAAGCCGAGCTTTGCCCCTTCGTCCCGCAAGGCCGGCTTTGCCTGGACGGCCTTCATCACGTCCTCCGAAATCGTCGCAGTCACCGCGCTCATTGCTTGAGCGCCCCAAAGGTCAGCCCGCGCACCAGATGGCGCTGGATGGCGATGCCCATGATCACAGGCGGCACTGCGGCGATGAGACCGAGCGCCGCCTTGGCGCCGTAGAGCTGTCCCGTCATCGAGGAGGACAGCGAGGCCATGTAGACGGGGACCGTCACCCATTCGCGCGTCGTCAGAAGCAGCGCGATCAGATAGTCCGACCAGTTGAGAATGAAGACGAACAGCGCGGCGCTGGCCAGCGGTGCGCGCATCATCGGCAGCGTGATGCGGGTGAAGACGCGCCACCGCGAACAGCCCTCAACCAGCGCCGCTTCCTCGATCTCGCGCGGCATGTCGTCGAAGAAGGTCTTCATCAGCCAGAAGGCGAAAGGCAGCGTGACGATGCCGTAGATCAGCGACAGTCCCCACCAGCTGTCGGTGAAGTTGAGGAAAGCCCACATGATCATGACCGGGGTCATCACCGCCATCGGCGGAAACAGGCGAAGCTGGATCAGCGCCAGCGGCAGATTCTGGCCCGAGCCGAAGCGCGACAGTCCGTAGGCGGCTGCCGTGCCGGCCGACATGGCGATTGCCGTGCCGAAGGTGGCCGACAGCAGCGACGACAGGATCGGTTTCAGCGCGGTGCGGTCGAGCGCGACGATCAGATTGTTGGTCGACTCCCCGAAGACGAACCGGAAATTGCTGAGCGTCGGGTTCTTCGGCCACCAGGTCAGGTGGGCGCCGGTCGCCGACCATTCGGCGATCGGCTTGAAGGCCATCGACACCATCCACAGGATCGGCACCAGCGTCACCGCCATGGCCGCAAGGATCGCTGCATAGCGGAATATTTCGAAAGGAACGGAACGCTTCATCTTGCCGCTTTGCTGGGGTCATCGTTTGCAGAGGGGAAGAGCAATCACTCCTCCCCTCCATTCGGATTCAGGGAGCAGGATCAGCTGACCGGATCGAGAACAGTAGGCCAAGCTTCCTTGTTGGTCTTGATGGCTTCGAGAAGCTTCTCCTCGCCGGTGCGGCGGGCGATCTTCTTCCATTCGGCCTCGGTGTCGGCCATCGCCTGCTCGGCGGTCTTGGCCTTGGTAAGTGCTGCGACGAGGTTCTCGTCCAGCGCATTGTGGAAGGCGGTGGCGCCGGGATAGTTGATGGTCGGCACGGTGCGGGCGACCGTCTCGCGCACCACATCCATGTGGTAGGCGTGATAGGTCTGGCGGACCAGCGGGTCGGAGAAATCCGACAGCCGGAACGGATCGAAATAGCCGCCAGGATTGGCGGTCATCCAGGCATAGATCCGGCTCGATCCCAACCACTGCAGGAACAGGTAACAGGCCTCCGGATTCTTGGCCTGCGAGGAGACCGAAGCCGAGAGGTTCAGCCACAGCACCGAACGGCTGATCAGCTTCCCGTCGATCTCGCGGCCGGGCGGCAGCATCGAGCCGATCTTGTCGGTGACCTGCGAATCCTTGTTACCGGCATTGTCGAGGAATTTCGGCAGGTTGGAGAAGGCGCAGGTCATGGCGGCGCCGCCCTTGGCGAAATTGCCGTACTGCTCCGGCCAGCCCCAGGAGATCGCGTCCGGCGAATGATGGGCCAGCGAGGCGATGTACTCGTTGGTCGCAGCGATGCCTTGCTCCGAATTGATCAGCGGCTTGCCGGTGTCGTCGAACAGGAACTGATTGGGCGAAGCCATTGAGACATAACGCTGATACCAATTGGTATAGCCCCAGCCCTGGTTGCGCAGATCGGTTGAGCCGAACAAGCCCTTGTCCGGGCGCTGGAAGAAGGCCGCGATCTCGTCATGCTGCTTCCAGGTCTTCGGCGGCGCCAATTCGTAGCCATGCTTGTCGGAGAACGCTTTCTTTTCGGCCGCGTCGCCGAACAGATCGGTGCGGTAGACCCAGGTCTGGAAATCGCCATCCAGCGACACGCCATAGGTCGAGCCGCGATACTGGCTGAGCAGCGAGACGCCCTTGGCGCCGTTGACATAGCCGCGCTCGGGATCGTCCCATTCCGGCTTGTACTGGGCGACGAAGTCGTCGAGCTTCAGGATGCCGCCGGTTTCGGCGAGATCGCCGAGACGGTTCCATTCCACCGCGTAGATATCATAGGCTCCACTCTTGGTGGAGATGTCCTGCATCGTCTTGGTGAACTCCTGGCCATTCGGCACGCCGACGATCTCGAGCGGAATGCCGGTTTCCTTCTCCCACAGGTCCTTGATCGAGGGCGCGCCGGCAGGAAATGGCTGCGTCAACTGGCCGATCGAGCCGTCGGACAGGCCGAGCACGATTTTGGCAGGCGCCTTGCCGGCGCCCTTCATCGCCTTTGCCGCCTCGATGGCGCGGCCTTCCGGCGTATCAGGCCCATACTGATAACGCTCTGAGCCGTCGAAGCCCGTCGGGCCGCCGATCATGCCCGGCGCGAGCGCATCGGCCGCATAGGCGCGGCTGGGACGAATGAATTTCGGTGCGATACCTGCGGCGGCAACAAGCACTGCCGCCTTTCCACCGGACGCCAGCAAACGGCGCCGCGACATGCCGATCATATCAGACATTGGAAGTCCTCCCTCGGGGCCTTGTTCCTCCACGGCCCTCATGATGGATATTGACGACACTATGGGAAGGCTGTCAACATCATAGATACTCAAAACACGTCATAACATCGCAAATGAGGGGAGAGAATGCAGTCCAACGAGGTCACTCTACGGTACCCGGTGCTTGAATTTGAGGGAACCGTGCGCCGCGCCTACCCTTTTCGATCCGGCTCGACGATTTGGTGTAGCGCGCCGGCTTGCGCATCGGCTAAGGCCGGATACATCATTTCCCATCAGAATCGCGGATGGCAATGAAGTCGTCGTCCGACGTACATCCGTTAATCCGCGGTTTTGATGCGCCTGTAGCGCACTAGCAGTAAGGTGATCGACTATGCGGTCCACCCTGACAGACATAGCCCGGGAAGCCGGCGTTTCAGCCGCCACGGTCGATCGTGTGCTCAACAACCGCGCCGGGGTCAGGGCGCGCACCCGCGAAGTCGTACTCGAAACGGCGCAGCGGCTTGGCTACATCGCGGAAAATTCGAACAGCCCGACCCCGCGCAACGCGCTGCGCGGCGATGTCATACGGCTCGATTTCGCCCTGCCCGCCGGCACCAATTCCTTCATCAAGATGCTGCACCGGCATATCGAGGCGCAGGCGCAGTCGCGGCCGGACCTCGATGTGCGCGTCGCCACGATCGAAGGCTTCAATCCCGACCGGCTTGCCCGCCTGCTGCAGGAATTGCGCGGCCAGACGCAAGGTGTCGGCGTCATTGCGCTCGACCATCCGACCGTCCGTGAGGCAATCCGCTCGCTGTCGGCCAGCGGCGTCAAGGTCGTCACCATCGCGTCCGACATCCTGCATGTGCCGAGGGTCGCCTATATCGGCATCGACAACCGCGCCGCCGGGCGCCTCGCCGGCTATTTGCTCAATCGCTTCATGGGCGCTGATCGTCCGGGCAAGGTCGCACTGTTCGCCGGCTCGCTCTCCTATCGCGGCCATGAGGAACGCGAGATGGGGTTCCGCCACATCCTCACGGAAGAATCGCCCAATCTGCAGATCGTCGAGATGCGCGAGATGCTCGACGACCGGGAAAAGGCCTATGCGGAGGCCTCCGCCCTGCTGGACCGGCATCCGGACCTGGCCGCGATCTACAATGTCGGTGCCGGCAACACCGGCATCGCTCGCGCGCTTAAGGAGCGTGGGCGCGCACTGTCGACGGTGTTCCTTGGCCACGAGGTGACGGAAGGCACCAAGGAGCTTCTGCTCGACGGCACGCTCGACGCGGTCATCGACCAGAACCCGCGCGTCGAAGCCCGCGAAGCGCTCAATACCTTGACCCATGCGGTCAGGGGCTTGCCTTACGAGTTGCACCAGCCGAGGCTGCAGGTGATCTTTAGGGAAAGCATCCCGGAGATCTGAACGGAAGTTCCTGGATAAGAAAGGCCGCGCCAGCAAGTGGGGTTGTGGCGCTGCGGCGATCAGGGTAATCTTGAGCTCGATGCCGTGCGGGCTGTTGTCTTCGGGACGAGGAGGACCGGGATCTCCTCCGCATGCAAACGGTTCGGCGTTCGGCTGGGTTCGCGGCGGAAGCGGCTGCCGCGAGGATCGTTCGCGAACACTGGCGCGGCACGCTCGGCCGCGACGAGACGCTGGCTGCGGCCTATTGGCGACGTGGCGCGGCGGGACCGATGGCCGGCTGGATCCTGCTCACGATCGCTTGCGCATCCTCGCCAAGGCCGATCGCGATCCGGTCGCCGGAAACAATGCCTGATATGTCGCAGACGACCAGCGGCATGCTGACATCGTAGAGAAACTCGGCGACGATGGCGCCGACGGCCAGGATCGGGTCGGGCCGCTGCAGGATAATGCCGGCCGGCGCCGTGCCCCTGCGGATCGCCTCGGCCAGAACCGAGGACGAGGACGAAGATCCCCGCCCGGAACCCATCACCAGGATCTTGGCAGCGACATTTTGGCCAAGACCAGGATGCGAACGGTCGATGATGTCGCCCGTCTCGATGTCCAGGCCGCCCCAGAAACTGAGCGCTTGCGACAGCACCAGCGCCGAGCCTTGTGCCTCGCCGGCAAGCTGGAAACTGCCAACTCTGTTCAGGGCTCGACTTTTCAGGGCTCGACTTGCCTGTTCACTCATGGCGCACCCCTCACGACGTGCCCGACCGCTGCCGAGCGGATGCAGTCCTCCATCTCGCCGAACGCCACCGAGACGCCGATATTGCCGGGGGCGTAATGCGCCCATTTGCCGGAGTTGGTCATCACCACGCCGTCGAGGCGCTCGATGATGGTGGTGACATAGGTGCAGGTATCGGTCACTGGAATGAGGTTGAACGCCTTCACACTCTCCAGCTCGCCCTCGTCCTGAAGCCGCGTCAGCGTCGCGCGCCCGGTGTTGACATAGATCGGGATGCCCCTGCCCGGCGCGATATGGCGCAGCATCGGCAGCAGGCGCATCCACTCGTGATGGGAAAAATGCGGCGTGCCGAGCGATACGGCCGCAAGCGGCGCACCGTCGGGGACGCTGGACAGCCTGGCCAGCGCATGGTCGATGTCGGCGCGAGAGATCCGGATCGTCTCCTCCGGCGCCTTGCCGCGAAACGCCTCGTCGAGCGTCTTTGCTTCCGGCGTGATGCCGACCGCATGAAACAGTGCCACCGCGCCCGTCGTTGCCGCCGCCGCACCCAGCGCCTTCAGCTGGTCCTCGTCGCGCGGCTGCGGCAGGCCCGATATCACCGGGATGTGGTCGCCACTCGCCTGCCCGATGATCAGCCCGACGCCAACGAACAGGGCGTCGGTGGGCTCGAAAGAACCGGTCAGCTCGAACAGGATCTGGCCGCGCCGGTTTTCGCTCAAATGCAGCCCCCAGGCCGGCGCCCGACCGGTCATCGCGCAGCACAAATCGATGAAATCACCATAGCGATTGGTCCGCGCTCCAATCACCGAATTGGCAAAGACGATGGCGTTGGACTCGCCCCAGGCGATCTGCTCGCCGAAAGCCGGCCGGAACCGCGTCTGATAGGGCGCGCAGGTGAAGGTCGCCTGACAGCCGAGCTCCAGATGCGCCTTCATCAGCCGCCGCGCCGGCACTTCTTCGGCGGCCGGCATCTTCACCAGGCCGGGATGGATGAGGTCGAACGAACCGACATTCAATGTGGTGGGCACCCGAACGCTGCCACCGCCCTCGACCAGCCTCTCGACGAAATCGAGACCGGCCTGGCCGTGATAGAGGCAGCCGTCGATATGGGCACCGGCAATATCCAGCAGCTTGCGCGCGCCGACCGCCTTCGAAAAGGCGACCAGGATCTTCATCGCTGCGGCCACGGCCGGGCCGTGCTCGCCCTGCAGCATCGACTGGTCGCCCGCCATCAATTCAAGCGTCATCGGGTGTTCCGCTTTCCTCACTATGCCCGACCATGCTCTCACTGATTGCAGTCCGCCTGGCAAGATCAGTTCGCGGCGATCAGCACCGTACTCTTCGGCGACCAGCGCAGCAGCACCTCCTGGCCTTCCGCCAGCCTGTCAGCGCCGGTATTCTGCACGATGACCTTGAGCGTCTGGCCGTCGCGTTCGACGAAATAGGTACTGTTGTTGCCGGCGAAGATACGCTTGGAAACTTGGCCACGGAGCACATTGCCATCGGCCTGGTCCGCGCTTCCGGAATCGATGGCGATGCGGATGCGTTCGGGCCGCACCGCGCAGCTGGCCTTGGCGCCGGCGGCAAGCGTCGCCCCTGCCCGGGCGGCGATCGCCGTGCCGTCGGGCAGCCGGATACCGACGCCTGTGGTCTCGCCGCGAAAGATGTTGGCATCGCCGAGGAAGGTGGCGGCGAATTCGCTTTTCGGGCTGTCGTAGATCTCCTCCGGCGGCCCTTCCTGCACCAGCCGGCCATCGCGCAGGATACCGATGCGGTCGCTCATCGTGAGCGCTTCTTCCTGGTCGTGGGTGACGAAGATGGTGGTGATGCCGATCTCGCGCTGGATACGCTTCAGTTCGATCTGCATGTCGACCCGCAGCGCCTTGTCGAGCGCGCCGAGTGGTTCGTCGAGCAAAAGCACACGCGGCTTGGTGACGATGGCGCGGGCCAGCGCAACCCGCTGGCGCTGACCGCCGGACAGCTGGTGCGGCCGGCGGCCGCCGAGCTTGCTGAGTTGTACCAGATCGAGCGCGCGCTGCACCTCGCTTGCAATAGTTGCTTTGGCTTCGCCACGCACCGACAGGCCGAAGGCAACATTGTCGGCCACGCTCATATTGGGAAACAGCGCATAGTTTTGAAACACCATGCCGATACGCCGCCTCTCGACCGGCACCCGCTCGACGCTCTCGCCGCCGATCGCAATGCGGCCCGAGTCGGGGAAATCGAAGCCCGCGATTTGCCGCAGCAGCGTGGTCTTGCCGCTGCCCGAGGGCCCAAGCAGTGCATAGAAACCACCGTCGGCAAAATCGATGGAGACGTCATCCAGTGCCTTGTGCGCCCCGAAATTGCGCGACAAATTCGATACCTGAACGCCGGCCATTATTTCTCTCCGCCGAATTTGAAGAAACGTGCCGTAAGCAGCATCAGCGCCATCGAGACGACGATGATGATGGTCGAGACCGCGTTGATCTCGGGCGTGAAACCCTTGCGGATCGCGGCGTAGATCTCGACCGGCAAGGTTGTCTGACCCGGCGTCGACAGGAAGTAGGACACCACGAACTGGTCGAACGATACGGCAAAGGCGAACAGCCCGCCGGCGATGACGCCCGGCATGATCCAGGGCAACGTCACGCGCCGCGTCACCTGCCACTGGTTGGCGCCGAGCGATCGCGCCGCCTCTTCCAGTTCCGGCGCAAAGGTCTGCAGCCGTGCCGAGACGACGACGATGACATAGGGCAGCGCCAGCGCCACATGGCCGAGCAGGATTGCGAACAGACCACGCCCGATGCCGACGCCGAAGAAGAAGATCAGCATCGCCGTGCCGGTGATCAGCCACGGAATGGCGATCGGCGGAAACAGCAGCGCTTGCAGGAATTTCTTGCCGCGAAATTCGTAGCGATAGAACGCCAGCGACGCCGCCGTGCCGAGCGCGGTGCAAAGGATGGTGGTGATGACGGCGATCTCTATGCTGTTCGAGGTTGCGGAGATCAGCTGGTCGTTCTGCCACAGCGACGCGTACCATTCAGTCGTCCATTCGAACGGCAATTGGTAGAAGGGCGAGACGTTGAACGACATCAGCGCCATGATGACGATCGGGAGATAGAGGAAGGCGAGCAGCAGCCAGATGTAGAGCCGGCCAAGCCATTCGAGGATACGGGTCGTCGCCATCAGGCGGCCCTCCTGAGCACCGGCGATGTCAGCGCAAGAATGACCAGGACGACGGCCAGCAGGATGAAGGACAGCGCTGCGCCCAGCGGCCAGTTGAAGACGGCGACGAACTGATCCTCGATGACCGTTCCGTAGAAGGTACCGGTGCGCCCGCCGAGGATACGCGGCTCCATGAAGGAGCCGACGACGGGCACGAAGATCAGCGCTGCGCCCGCCACCAGCCCCGGCATGGACAGCGGGATGATCACCCGCCTCAGCATCTGCAGCCTTGAGGCGCCGAGCGAGCGCCCTGCCTCGATCAGCGAGTCGTCGATGGCCTGCAGCGTGAGGTAACAGGTCAGCACCATGTAGGGCACGTAGGAATGCACCAGCCCGATGACGACGGCCGGATACGAATACATCAGGTCGATGTTGATCTTGAACGGCAGCACGGCGTTGAGCGCGGTGTCGAGAATGCCGCCCTCGCGCAGCACCATCGCCCAGGAGAAGATGCGCACCAGCCCGTTCGACCAGAACGGCAGGATGACGAGCAGGAAGATCGCCTCGCGGCTGCGCCCTTTCAGCACCTTGGCCAGCACATAGGCTGCGGGAAAGCCGATGACGACGCACCACAGGGTCACCTCAAGCCCGAGCCTGAGCGACGCCAGCAGCAGCGTCAAATACAGCCGCTCTGAGAAGAAGGTGGCGTAGTTCTCCAGCGTGAACGACCACGCCTTCCCCGACAGCGGCAGCTCGGTCATGGAGGAGAAGAAGACCATGGCCGCCAGCGGCAGGAAGATCGCCACCGTCAGCCACAGATAAGCGGGCAGAAGCAGGGGCAAAGCCGATCGCAATCCGCTCCTCGAACCGGTCGCGACCTGTTCCGCCATATGCCTCTCCCCGAAAGCCCGCCCGCTACTTCACGTTGACCTTGAGTTCTTGCCACAGCGCCAGATAGGCCTCGCGCTGCGCATCGGTGATGGGCGCCTGGAACTGGATGCGCTTGGCCACATCGGGATCGCCCATCACCTTGCGGTTGAACGCATCTTCGGGAAGCGCTGCAACCGCCTTGGTGTTGGCCGAGACCGGCGCGCCGACCTTGGTGACCCATTCAACGTAGAAGCCGGGATCGATCATGTAGTTGATGAACGCCTCGGCGCCGGCGACATTCTTGGAGCCGACCGGAATGGAAAAGGCGTCGAGCCAGGCGACGGCGCCTTCCCTTGGGATGACCAGCGAGACCGGCAGCTTGAAATGTGTCTTGGCGCGGTCGGCCGAACCGCTCCAGTAGGTGCCGATGTCGATCTGGTTGGAGGCGACCATCTGGTTCCAATCGTTCTCCGAGCTCCAGAATGTCTTGATCTGCGGCATCAGCGAGGTCAGCTTCGCCTTGACGGCTTCCATGTCCTTGATGTCGTTGATGTTCTGGCCGGTGGCGATGGCGCCGAACTGAACCGCTTCGACCGCGTCGTCGCGAATGACCACGCGGCCCTTATGGGCCTCGTTCCACATTTCGCTGATGCTGGTCGGCGGCGTCTCGAAGGACTTCTCGTTGATGGCGAGCGCGGTCAAGCCCCACACCCATGGCACGCCATAGACCTTGCCGTCACGAACGAGCATCGGCGATCCCGCCTTGTCCGGGCTGATGTCGGCGTAATTGGGAATATTGGCGACGTCGATCGGCTGGATCAGCTTTTCCGCCATCGCCTGGTCGTTGAAGGCTGCGTTGATCATGACGACGTCGTAGAGGCCGGGATTGGTCCTCAGCTTGGTCAGCATTTCCTGTTCGGAATTGAAGAAGTCGTTGACGACCTTGTTGCCGGTCGCCTTCTCGAAGGCCGCGATGGCCCAGGGCTCGTCGGCCCCGTAGCCCTTCCAGTTGAGCACATGCACTTCGGCGGCAGTGGCGGCCAGCGTCAGCGCGGAGGTGAAGACGGCAGTCGCCGTCAGAAAAGCAGTCAGTTTTGGCATGCGCATGTTCGTTCCTCTCATTGTTCTGCCCGGTTGGCGGGCTTGTTGCGTCATTTAGGCCTCTTGCTTCCGGCCGTGCACGGATCGATCGTCATCGCTGAGGAATGTCTGGATCTCCTGGTCGGTCGGCGCCGACGACCCGCCATGGCGGGTGACCGAGAGCGCCGCCGCCGCATTGGCGTAGCGCGCCGCTTCGAGGGGTGGCACGCCGCGCGACAGCGCGCTGACGAAGGCGCCGATATGGGTGTCGCCGGCGCCGTTGGTATCGATGGCGGCGACCTTAAAACCGGGCACGGCCTGCGCGGTGCCGTCAGCCAGCCGCACAAAGCAGCCTTTTGCCCCGGCGCGTATGACGACCCCCTCGGCGCTCGGACAGTGATTGGAAAGAAGCCCGGCAGCAATAGCCTCGACATCGCCGGGGCCGGCGATCTCGCCCGCTTCTACGATGTTGCAGCTCAGCCAGCTCGTGCGCGCCAGCACCCGGTCGAGAATGGTGCGCGGGATGTCTGATATAACAGGCGTCGGATCGAAGACGAAGGGAATTTCCGCCGGCAGCGCCTCGATCCAGTCGGCCAGCGCATCGCGGCTGCCGACATAGCTCAGCGTGTAGCCGGAGGCGAACACCCAATCCCCCGGCGCAACCCGGACGGGCGCCATCATGCCGAGGCTGAGCACGCTCTCGGCACCAGGCCATGACACGAAGGTGCGCTCGGCGTCGCCGCTGATCATGGCGACGCAATTGCCGCTGTCCATCATGGTGGATGCCGGGGTCAGCGTTGCGATGCCTTCCGCCGCGAGGGCGGCACGCAGGAAGTCACCATTCGGTCCGCTGCCGAGTTGGCCGCCGAACGCCACTTTCATACCGGTGCGGCTGGCCGCGACCATCATGTTGAAGCCGCCGCCGGCGACCTGGGCAAAGCTCGATGCGGTTTTCTCGCTGCCGGGCGCCGGCAAGGCGTCGATGCGGTAGACATAGTCGACCACCGCGCTGCCGATATGGACGAGACGCCCGCTCATGCCGCCGCGTCCTTGCCTGAACTGCTTTTCGCCATCCGCGCCGCGACCAGGTCGGCGGCGAGCGCGCGCACCTGCGCAATGTCGAGGCCTTTGAGCCGGTTGATGTGTTCCCGTGGCAATCGGGAAAAGCCGGCGCAGGCGCCTGCCATGCCGGCGGCAATGGCGCCGATCGTGTCGGTGTCGCCGCCGAGATTGGCGCTGATGACGGCCGCCAGCCAGGGATCGCCGCCGGCTATTTCCAGCACCGCGAAGGCCGCCGGAACCGATTCCTGGCTGGCGACGCCGGTGCCGACCAGGTCGACGATCAGCCGGATGCCGTCAGTGACAGCCTTGCCGCGAACGAGGCTCCTCGCCCAGTCGATACGCGCGGCAATGTCGCCGCCGGTGATCCAGTGACCGAGTTCTGCGCCGCGCTTGGCCGCCACGACGGCACGATCTGCGGCGGCGCGCCAGTCGCCGCCGGCAACGCCGCGGCTGACGGCGGCAGCGACGGCTGCGGCCGAAGCAATGGCGATCGAGGTGTTGTGCGTGGCGCGGCAGGTTTCGGCGACCTTGGCGACCAGCGCGTCGAGCGGCTCCGGCGGCATCATGATGCCGACCGGCGCGATGCGCATGGCGGCGCCATTGGTGTCGCCGCCACTTCCCGCTTCCTCGGCCGGCACGCCGCCATTGATGGCGTCGATGGCGCGCTTGGTCGACGGTCCGAGCAGATCGTAGCTGCCACGCGCCTTGACCTCGCGCTCCCAGTCGAGCAGCGCATTGACCCAGCGCGTATGATCGAAGCCATCGCCTGAAACAACCAGGATACGGCCGAGCAGCAGCGCCTGTTCGGTGTCGTCGGTAACAGTGCCGGCGGCCAGGCCTTTCGAGACGGGATGGTCGGCGACGGGCGCGACGAAATCCTCGACACGGCCGTAGAGCTCGGCGATGCGGGCCGGCGACAACAACTGCGTCGGCATGCCAAGCGCATCGCCCAGCGCACCGCCGATAAGCGCACCCATCGCCCGGTCGATCGCCTCGGCCGTGTCCATACTCAGAACTCCAGGTGAAGTGCAAAATGCGCCGGATTGAGAAGGCTGGTGACAAATTCGATGGCGCGGCCATCGGCCGCGCGCGTCAACCGCCGCGTGCGCAGGAACGGCGCGCCGGGCGCGCAATCGAGAATGGCCGCGTCCTCGGCGCTCAGCATCTCGATATCGACCCACTCCTCGCCGTGATCGGGGACGAGCCCCGCCCCTCGCAGCGTCTGGTGCAGCGAGCCCTCGCGCAGGCCGCGCAGCGGCACGTCCTCCAGCTCGGGCGACAGCGGCAAACGGCTGCGCTCGATCGAGATGGCGTGGCCGTCATCGGCGTTGCTGCGCACCCGGTCAACGGCGATGAAGAACGGGCTTTCGACGCCCAGTCTAGCAGCGAGCTCGGCATCCTGCATGACTTCGAGCCTGAGCGTGCGCGTGTCGGCATTGGCGCCGGCATTGGCCAGCGCCCGCGACCAGCCGACGGCGTCGTCGACCGGCATGCCGTCGAAGGTGACGAACGAGCCGATGCCGACTTTGGTGGTGATCAGCCCGCGGCTCGACAGTTCCTCGAGACCCTTGCGGATGGTGTTGCGGCTGACGGAAAAGCGCTGGACGAGCTCGTTCTCGCTCTGCAGGCGGTCGCCGAAGCCGAGCACGCCGGAGCGGATCTCGTGTTCCAGGACGGTGGCGATCCGTTCGGGCTTGCCCGTGCCGGGAGACGACAGAGCCGTGCGACGCGTCATGGAATACCTGTTCAGTAGACCTGTATAGTCCTGTTCAATACCGTGACATGGCGGTCATGTCAACGGCTCGTGGCCAGCACGCTTTTGAGTTCCCCATACTTGGGCAAGGATTGCTCTGATGATCACGAACGGTTCGTCGCAGGCTGGAATTTTATGGGAACTTTCACCACCGCCGAGCGGTTTTTTCTGTAGTCGCAGATGCGGCAACAACCGAGAAAATGGAGACAAATGGAGAAAAAATCATGCTCACGAAGATTCTCGCAGCGTCCGTACTTGCCGCCGGTCTGGCCACCTCTGCGGTGGCCCAGAATACCAGCGACCCGGACGCTGACATGGGTCCCGGCAGCGACAGAAGCGTCGTCACCGACCCTGCCCCGGTCGATCCGAACCTCGCCGAGCCGAATGCCGTCGATCCCGGGATTACGGGTAGCATTATTGCGGGCCCTGATGACTTGAATTCAAATGCCGACTTGAATTCCAATGCCGATCGTAACTGCCCTATAGGCCCGCAGGGCGCGATGCCGGATGCAATGAACAAGGCTCCCGGCACGGTTTCACCGACCGTCAACGACAACCACTGCGGCAAGTAGCCGAGATCGGTTTCAGGACTCACGCTTTCGGCCGCGGCACGGACAGAGTTTCGTCCCGCGGCCGAAACGCTGAGTTTCCGAAGCGCTATGTTCTAGCTTCCTGAACTCTTGCGCGATCGGACAGCTTTTGGCTTGGTGGCCTTTCCGGTCGCGGGACCCTTCGCTTTCGGCCTGCTCTCCTCAGCGTCGATCTCGGCTGTGGCCTGATCCCAGTGCTGCTGGTGCGCGCCGGCGGGCCGGCCGGCCTGCTCCCAGATCGCGTGGGCCCGTTGGCGAATGCGTTGCTGCCTGTCGTCCGTCACTGTTGCCTCCATCGGCTCAAATCCGTGAGCGACAACTTTTAGCTGAAATTTCGATCGGCGTCTTCGTCGGTGTCTTGGGCGGCTTCAGCCCTAGTCGGATAGAACCGCGACACCGAGAAGTGCCGCCTTTTTGGTGATCAGCCCCGCCAGATCCGCGTCCGAGCGCTCCGTTCCAGTTCGCTCACGCACCTCTGCAATCAACTCCTTCATCGACAACAGGGCAGTGCCCCGTTCAGCAAGCAGCTTGTCGACAGATGCGGCCACATTGCGTGACTGGACATGGGGCAACATGGAAATGGCTCCTTCCCGCGACAAGACGATCAAGAGCCGGCTGCCTGCCGGCGAGCCGCCGCTCCCTCTTGCGTCTTTCCGAGAGAGCGGCGGGTGTAGGTCAGTCGATGACCTGCACGATCCTGCGGGTGCCGGGATCGACCAGCACGGTGCGACCGTCGACGACCACGTATCTGTATTGCACGTCGGGAACCTCGATCGGGTGAAGTTCAACCGTTTCAGGCAGGGTGGAACCGATGTTGAGCTCCACTCCCAGGAGGCTGATCGACGCCAGCGGGTGCTTCTGCACATATTCGCGGACGACTGTCTGCTGCTCGGGCGTGATAATCACCTGGTCTGCGGTGGCCACGCCGATACCGGCGAGCAGAACCAGCCCGGCGGCAGGAACAAGGTGGATTTTCATCGTCTTCTCCTGTCTGGTTTGCGGGCTCCGCCTTCCACAGTCGGGAACGGCGCGCCCAGATTGTAAAACGCAGACGTAACCTTCTTTGTTCCGTGAGCGGCGGCCAATCGATCGCCGCATTGGTGCCGCCTTGGTGGAACCGCAGTGGCCCGCGTTCCTGTCGCAGGCACGCGGGCCGATCGGATTGCCCGATCAGCAGCGATACCGGAGGGGGTGATATCGACTGCTTCGAGAGGAACATTTAGCAAGAGCTAATGTTCCGGGCCGAAGGCGAAAAAGCCTGCCGGGGCACCCGTCAGGCGCGAGGCGGCAAAAGCCCGAATCTATTGTTTCGGCGGCTGTGCCGGCACCTCGCCGGGCTTGAGCACCGGTGTCTTCCCTTGGTCCGGCGGCGGTGCGGCCATGCCTTGATCGCCGGTCGGCGGCGGTAGCAGCACGCCGTTGCAGGGATCAAGCGTGTCGGTCAGGCTGTCGCTGGCACCGTTGCTGACGGGCGGCTTCTGCTGCTGGCCGTTCTGCGGCTGGGCCTGGCAGGGGCCGGCAGGCGCCTGGTCTTGTGTCTCCGTCTGGGCGGCAACCGGCGCCGCCAACGCCAGTGCACCCAGCACGCCCATCATCAGCGTGCCCGTCATCAGCGTACTTGGCAAGAATTCGAAAGATTTCATGTCGAACTCCTTTCCCGCGAAGGATCACCTCCTTGCCAAAGCAGGTGGGCGGCGATTGGTTCCCGTATGCTGCGACGCGCCCGGTTCCATGCTATCGACTGACAGGATAGTTTTTGAGCGGCAAGCGACGAGTTCCATGGAAAACGCGAAAAACCGCCCCGTTCCGGGGCGGGCGCAGCATGTTGCGGAATCGTTAATCAGCGATTGCTACTATTGGACCATGACCAAGAATCTCGGAAACGCCGTCAGGAATGCCCCGAAGGAACCGGCAAGGAGCTCCGCCCTCAGCCGGCTGGCGCCCGCCTTGTTTCCCCTGGCGGTCGTCGCGCTTGGATATCTGATTGGCTGGCAGTTCTTCGGCTTCTAGGGCATCGGCCCCTCGATGTCGCGCGAAGAGACGTCGCGCGAACAGACCTTGCATTAGAGGCCGGCTGCTTCTCAGTCCGGGAAATCGAAAACCGGTTCCTCGCATCGATGGACCCGACATTGACCGTCAAGCGTCCGGACATAGGAGGCGACTGGCACGTCGGGCCAGTCGCACTCATTGCCGTATTGGCGGACATATCGATCATAGGTGTTGCGGCCGGTGGTCAGGACGATCGCGCGCTCGGTCTGGATCAGCTGCTGCGTCTGTTCGCATGTCATGGTGCGCGCATCCGGCCGGGCGTAAGCCGCGCTTGTGGCGCCGAGCAGAATCGCTGCGGCTGTCGAGACGATTGGGCGAGCTGGCATGGTACATCCTCACGAGGGTCGTGCCTAACGCGCACTGTCGCCCGTGGTTCCGCACCTTCACCCGGGTCTCCCGCAAGAGGCTGTTACTGCGGCGCAATAAGACAGGCGCGATCTCACTCCTCCTTCTCCGGCTTGAACCGCCTCACCACCACCTCGAAGACGATGTCCGAAATCCACATCGCCGAGACGCCGATGAGGAACGCCGCGGCCAGCGTCGTGGTGTCGTCGTCAGGCGAAGGAACAGGCAGGCCGGCGCGGATGTAGTGCACCACGGGAAGCGTCAGGTAGGCCGCCGCCAGCGCGCCGCAGATCGGCGACGCCACCATCTCGCGAACCTTGTAGCGGTGGCGCGACAAGGCTCGCAAAATGCCGCCGGAAAGGCCGGCGACCACCACCGGCGCCTTGATGCCGAGAGCGTCGAGAAACTCCTGTATCATCACGGCCTCCACCCGCACCATCTGGCGCCCTTCCCGTTGTAGGCATTCACCTCGTCGAGCTCGGGCCGCGACATGGCGGCGACGACGAGGGCGGACGGACGCCGCGCCTGATTGTGGTCGCACCAGACCTGACGCGCGGGCGAAGCCGGCGTTGTGCATCCGGCGAGCAACAGGCCCCCGAGCAGCAGACCGATCATCAGTGCCTTGCCCATCGCATCGCCTCCCGCCGTGCGGCTTCGTCCGGCAGGTCGCGCGCCGCGCGTTCGGCATCGGTGGCCTCGCGGTCCATTTCGAGGCGATCCTGCGCGACGGCGAGTTTTTCCGCCGCTCGCCTGGCCGTATCCTTCCTGGCCCGGCTGATGCCGCCGGCGACAAAGAGGCCGATGCCGCCGACGAGTGCTGCGAAGATCGCCATGATCGCCTTGTTGCCGGCGAGCGCGCTCAGCATGGAAAGCACCCACATCTCAATTGCCCTCCACGGCGGGCTGTCTTCTGACGAGGCCGGCGACGCCGTCGCGGACGACATTCATCAGGATCTTGAGCAGGGTCAGCACCCCGGTGATCTTGAGCGCCAGGGCCGCGTCGATGCCGAACATCGTCCAGTCGAAGCCGACCAGGCCGGTAAGCAGCAGGATCAGCACATTGATCAGATTGTGCGCGGCATTGGTATTGAACCACGTCATGGCTTTGCCTTTCGAAACAAGGAGAGGATTGCGGCAACCAACGGAGCCAGGACCGCGGCCCAGAATCCGGGCAACGGTCCGGGCCGGACTCCAGCCCTGCCCGGCTCTGCCTCCGAAGTCGGGGAACCGTTCAGCTGCGGAGCCTGCGGGATCGGAACAGGCGCTGGAGGCTGTGCTGGGGCAGCGGGCGGCCACTGCGTGTCCCTGATCCCAGACCATTTGCGGAACGCGTCGGCAAGCCTGATATCGTAGGCGTTTTTCCCAAAGGATGCGCCGTTGTAGCCCTTGGCAAAGCCGGCCCAATCATGATTGCGCAATTTGCCGTCGAGCCGGTTGGCGGCGATGAAATTGACCGCCGCCGCCAGCTGCAGCGCCTCGTCCTCCATCATGGCTTCGACCATGGCCTGCACGGTGGGGAAGCCGGCCGCCTTGAAATTCTCGCCGAGAACCTGGCCGAGCCCCCATGACGCCGATCTGAGCGCCGCCGTCTCGTCGATCGCGATAGCCGCTTTCAGGCGCGGATAGCTGTCCCGGGGATAAGGCTTTTCGCCCCACCTGACATAGGCAAGTCCGGCCGCGACTGCTTGCGCCCGCTTCGCCCCCGACAGGTTGCGGAAAAAGACATGCGGCTCGAACAGGATGATCGGCCGGCCATGGGCGTCGAAGCCATGCCCGCTGGTCTCGACGTCGAGAAACGCGTGGATCTCATCCTCGCCGACGCCGATCCTGGCGCCAAGTTTTGGCAGATCGAGGTCGACCAGGCGCCTGGCGGCGCCCTTGAACGTGGTATCCATGGTCTTGTCCTTTCCGCCCAGGTCGCGGGCAGGTTGATGTTTGCAGCCGACTGTGTGAAATGAGCCCAAGAGGAGCGGAGATCGGGAGGACAGCGGCCCATGTCGCAGGATGAAGGAACGGCGCGCTGGACGGTGAAGGCCGAGCTATGCGCGGTCGGCCGCGACAAGCCCTTGCTTGTGGCGCTGGCAGCGATCCTGTGCCTCTATTGCGGGCTGGTCGCCGGGCCGATCCTCTATGCGTTCCTGGCTATCCAGGGCATGGCGGATTTTTTCAAGTAACGGTGTTGACCATTTGAAAACAGCTCGATCCGTCTTGCTGCCTGATCCGAAATTGCTTAGCCGGGATGAAACTGCTCCCATGAACCGTTCGTACCGTGTGGGACACAGGGTGCGGGAGGGCACGTGACAATAAGGATTAGGCTTCCGGGCGGGACCTTGAAGATCAAGACGAGGGACGAGCTGCGCCGCCGCGAACAGAAGCGCGAAGTTCCGGTCTGGCAGGTCGGAAATTACTTCATCGTCTGGTGGCCGAGCAGCATATCGGATCGTCCGTCCAGGCCCCCGCCAAAACGATGAGCCTGCGCCCGGACCCTTCTGAAGACAGTCCTGGAAATAGTCCCAGAAATAGACAATGACCGGCTGTTGACTCTTCCGCCGCGGAAGCTCTCTAATTGCTGCGCTGCACAATGGGGGTTGGCTGATGGCGGTTCGTATCGAGTTGCCGGGCGGCACCTTGAAGATGAAGGTGTATCGGGAATTGCGCGCGCGCACCCGCCGCATCCCCGTCGCCAAGATCGGTCCGGTCTATTTCACCTGGTGGTCGAACCGCCAGCGTCCTCTAGATGACCCGCCGGGTGCACCGGACGATCCTGACCAATCCCGGGCAACGCCTTGACGCCCTGAACCGTCATCGGGCGCCTGCGCTCAATCCTTCCGGAACAGTCAAAAACGCGCCTATTGGCGTTGACTCTTCCCCGGGGAAGTTCTCTACTTGCTGCATACACATCATCGTAGCGTTGCACGGCGGGGTTGAACCGATGGCAGTGCGTATCAAATTGCCGGGCGGCACCCTGAAGCTGAAAGTCTATCGCGAATTGCGGGAGCGCGAACGCGAGCGTCGCGTGCCGGTGATGAAGATTGGTTCGCTCTATTTTGTCTGGTGGTCGAACAGCCAGCCTCACGACAAGCCGCAAGACAGCCGTCATTAGTCTTTGCAGTCTTTGCGGCATTCGCCTGCGCGGGCTACGGCGTGTCTTTTGGACGCGCAAGCCAGCCAGCCGCCGCCGAAATTCTCGACTCACAAGATCGCTCGGTACAAACCTATCTAGGGTCGACGAAATGCTACCTGCACTGGCTCGTTGCCAGAGGCCATGTCGAGCCAAACGAATTACCGCGTGAACACCTCACGATCACGCTTGCAAAGCGGAGATGCTTGCCGCAAATGGTGGGAGCCCAACGGATGCTGCCCCTGACAATGCGAACTAACCTGCCGGTGGCACAAGCTCTCAAGCGCTTTTCGGTCCAAGCAATCGCTGGCCGACACATCCCTGCGCCAATGATGGAAGCCGACGACGAGCACGATGCGCGGGCAGCATTGAAAGAGCTTAGTAAGCAAATGCCACAACGGCACCTCATGCTCTGCGACGGTTTGCAGGTTATCGCCGAGAGGCAGCAACAAACACGATACGGAAGACACTGACATGCCTTTTGTGCCGCCCTTTCTGCAACGCCTAGCGGGCGTCAATGTTGGCGCCCGCACGAAGATGGCCATTCAGAGCGTCCGCACTGCCCGCCGTGGCCATCATTCGATCGGCGAGGACGGGATCATCAACTGCTACTTCTCGTTTGATCGACCAGAAGCGCGGATCACGATCGGACGGCGCTGCTACATCGGCAAGAGCCACCTAGTCGCTGCAGAACACATCACTCTTGGCGATGATGTCGTTATCTCATGGGGTACGACGATCGTTGACCATAACTCGCACTCGCTGGATTGGAAGCAGCGAACAAGCGATGTCGCCGAGTGGCATCAAGGCAAAAAGAACTGGTCGGTTGTCGGCATCGCGCCGGTCACAATCGATGAGAATGTCTGGATCGGCTTTGGCGTGACAATCCTGAAAGGTGTCACGATCGGCAAGGGCGCGGTCGTCGGCGCGGCGTCTGTCGTCACGAAGGACGTAGAGCCCTTCACGGTCGTTGCCGGAGTTCCGGCTAAAAAGGTCCGCGACCTTTCAGAATCAACTACTTAGTGCTGCAGAGCGCTCCGGCCATGTACGCCATGCTCCGCACCGCAGTCTTGGGCGCGACCTTGAGAAATTCGGTCCGCAACTTGTTTTTCACCCATCCTTTGGACCGCCCGGCCAGGTGCTGTTCATAAGCGAGATCGTGAGCAAACGTCATCAGCCTATCGACCTTGAGCCCGGAAGTATTGAGCAGATTTTCGAACGTCAGCGGCGTGTAGAAATTGACATGCCCATACGGCCCGGACATCCGAATGGCGCGATTGAGGTTTCTCGTATGCTCCAGCGCCACCTCGATGTTGAGCTTCTTGCAGACGCTCGCCGCCTCCATCAAAAACATCCGTTCGTGCTCGACGACGTGGATGGCCAATCCAGGTCGAACGACTTGTCGGAGTGCGGAATGTGGAAGCCATCAAAAACATCGAGCTCTTCCGACTAGGGATTTTCCGTGCCTTGATGGCCTCAATACCCGAGGTGGAAATCTCGTCGGCCCCGAGTGTCTTTGCCAGATTTCGTTTGAGCTTGTCCAGCACAGCCCCTTCACCGGCCCCGATATCAAGGACCTTTTCGAAGGTCTCCCCGGGAGGATCGCTTCTATATGGCCGACTGATTGCTGCGAAGCAATTTCGCGTTTCGCGGCTACTTTGCCATCTGCGTAGTAATCATCATAGATCGCTATAATGCTGCCGGCGTCCGCCATAGAGAAATCCTCCTAAGGATCACCCCCGCCAAGCCAACCGTGCCATAGTGCGCGAACCGCGTCCAGTGCGGACTAGGCGCCTCCCAGCCACACTTCGACGAGCCTTCGGCATCGTCCTTAGGCACTGTGATTCCTCGACTATAAGTTCGGGTCATTGAACTGTTAGGATCTTCTTTCCGACGATCACCCATTCCTCGCCCTCTTCAAGCGTCGCGATCACTTTACCCTTGCACTGAATTGCGAATGGCGTGGCTTTATCCCCTTTCCGCGACGTATTCGATGAAGCGCAACGCATTGCCGTCGTGGCCGGCGTCGTTGAAGTGCAGGCCTTCTTGATAGGCCCCCGAGTTGATGTAATCGAACCCGTCGATCGGGATCGTCAGCACATTGCGCGACCGGTAGGTTTGGCGGATCGCGCCAAGCGCTGCGTCGTATGTTCGGCCGCCCGTATAGCTGCCATCCCAAGACGAGGACGGGCGCGTTGGCGGCATTACGATGATGCGGGGCGCCAGGGCCGCTTCCAGCGTGTTGATGATCGACGTGATGTTCGTTGAAATCGTCGCCGGCGGCGTGCCAAAGCTGTCGTTGATGCCCAGGGCGAGGACCGGCACGATCTTGCCGCCAGCATAGCCGCATTGTGCGACCGCAGAAGCAAGGCGCGGCGCGTTGAAGGACGCGAATGTATAGCTTCCGTGCGCGGCGCGCAGCGTCCGCAGACGCGGGCGCGAGCCGGCCGCCTTTATGCCGAGACGGATAAGCCCGGTGATCTCCACAGGTCCGCCTGCGACCGTGAGGGTATAGTTTCCGCTCGCCGCCTGCCCTGTCAGGGACGGGCCGGAATATTGATCGAGTGCCAGAGCACCGGCAGCGTTCACAGTCTTGTAGGCCGCGCCGCCGTTGAAGGCGAAGGCGAGCGAGCCTTGACCGGCGTCCTGGGTGTAGTGGACGTCGACCTGTTCATAGGCGCCCGTGAACGCCAGGGACGCACCATCCGCAAGGATGATGCTTTCGCCGAGCGGCCCGCGCGTTCCCGTCGAGACGGTTCCGCTGGTCGTGACGCCATAGAAGGCGGGCGTGTATGTAGAGCTTGGCCGCAGCGCCGTCATCCCCGGTTCATCGTCAGCAATACCGACATTTGCGAACTGCGTGACGCGATTGAACCAGTGTGCGGGGCCGTTGCTGGCCAGTGCCCAATGACCGATGCTATCAGCGATCAGGCAGAGCACGTCGTTGTTCGCGATATGCTCTGCCATCTTGGCCCGGAAGCCATCATAAAGATTGAACAGCGACGGGCGAGCCGGAACGAAAAACCTCCGGCCGCCGACGAACGGCTTTCCGGGCCCCCAAAAGCCGTCACCCGACTTGGGCATCGCCGTCAGCGCGAAGCTGCCGGGCGGCACATAAGGATATGAGTGAGCGGCCCCGGCCGAAGCAAAGATTGCGGTCGCGTCAACGACGCCATTCGGGTCGGCGTCCGCCAGCAGGTTCATGCCGGTGTTTTGCGCACCGCCGGCCAAAGCCCGCGTAGCATCGGCGATGAGGCCAGTTTTGATCGTGAACGCGACCTCATAGCGGTGCTGGGTCGATGATGCCACAGTGGCGCCGTTCGACAACACGCCGGCCTTGATCCATGCGGGAATGCCCTGCGGATTGACGCTGTTCTGAAATTTGTAGCCGCCGCTGCTTATCGCCGGATATTGCCCCGCTGCAATCGGGATGCTTAGGGGAATTTCGGTCACACCATTGGCCAGCGTGATCCGATGTGTGCTGATCACGTTGACGGTCAGGTCGCCGTTGTACTGGATAACGTGAATGTTGGCCGCGCCGGAACCGCTTGCCCCGGCATTAACTTCGGTAATGTACCCATCGGACGGCGCTGGCGTTTGCATGACAACGCTGTAGTTCGACGGGGTATTCGTGCCTGTGTTGACCAATGACGGCCAGCCAACAACCTGCTCTGATCCGACAATATCAGCCAGTTCGTTTGCGGTAGCATAGGCAGCACGCGCCTTGACGCCGATTTCGCCCGTGAAAGTTGCCTTCCATTGCGGGCCATTGGTAAAGCCAATGGTCTTGGCGGTGTTCGACGTAGGAACCGCCGCCGTGAACCACTCGGCTTCGCCGTTCGGAATGGCCCCCGCCGTATAGTACCAGGTGCCGGAGCCGGTGCGCTGGAGGCCCATGACACTGCCGGCCGGTTTCAGGATCGAGAGCCCCGAGTTGACGGAGGACGGGCCGGCAACGGCAAGGATGGTTTGTTCAGAGACGAGACTCAGCGTGCCGTCGCCCTCGACGTGGGCAAAGACGACATGAATGGTCCCGGCTGTCACACCGAAGCCGAGCTCTACGCTCGACAGATATTCATCTATCGCGGACAGAGACCCCGGCCAGTAATAGACAGAAGTGTTAGTGATAGCCGTGCCGCCGACCGAGCCGGTAATGGCAACCGGACCCACCGTTCGCGATCCGATCAAGGCGATGACTTCCGCCGCTGACGCGCGAACGCCCGTGTCGATGGCAACCGGCCCCGCCACTACGTTGTACATTCCGAGGATACCGGCGCCGGTTTCGGTCCAAAAGTATTCACCAACCTCAACATTCCGGGCAAGAACCGGTGGGGCGCTGGCACCAGCGAGGCCGGCTGACGCGCCAAAGCTAAAAGCAGGCGCGGTGGTATAAGAACCCGACGCCGTGATGAGGATCATAGTGACTACGCCGCCAGCGACGATGAACCGACCGGCAGCGCCAGAGCCAACACCGCCAGTAATGGCGAGATCGAATGTCCCATCAGTCCCGCCAGCACCGCCCACGAGCGCACCGCTACCAACGATACCAAAGCCGACCGCCGCCGCGATCGTCGGGAAGATGCCCTTGCCGTACAAAGACGCGTCGCGCGCCGCCTGGGCGCTGGCCAGATTGGCCGCGGTCTTGACGACATCGGCGGCGGTCAGCCCGGCATTGGCGGCGGAGGTGGCGGCGCTGGCGGCTGCCTGGCCGGCACTGGCGCCAGTGGCATCCTTCAGCACCTGCGTTTCATCGCGCAGCGCCTTGACCTCATCGACAACGTCTGAAATGTCGGGCGACACAAACGGGATAATGGCGATGGCGTCGGTGCCCACGACCGGCTCGTCGGCCGTAAACTGAAACACCCGGTCGGCATTGACTGTCCCTACCTGGGTGTGGACCGTCGTTCCCTTCTGCAAGGTTCGGGCGGTGCGGGCATCGGCGGCGCGAAACCATTCGCCTTCGCTCACCGTGTAGATCCCGTTCTGCGTCGGGTCGGACTGGTCCTTGACCAGCACGCGGTCGCCAACCTCGCATGGCACACCATCGATGGTCTGCAGGCCATGCCGAATGATGTTGGTAGCGGTCGCCAGACGCACGGGTTCGCGTTCGCCGGTCAGAATTCGAACGGCGGCAGTTGCAGGTCGGGCCATCAGGCTTGCTCCATGATAAAAGCCCCGCAAAGCGAGGCTTGAAAGTGTTTTGGTGTTCGGATTTCAGTGCGTGGCGCTGGAGCGCGGTCTGAAATACAAAATCAGCGATCGTTGCTGCAGGTTTGTGCAATCCTTTTCGACCGCACTGTCGATCGAGGAAAAACCGGTGACATCGTGGCACCCTGAGGTGGCACGGTGGCTCTGGTTCTATTATAGACGGATACTGCCGTCGGGGACCTGAACCTTCAACATGCACACCAGAGTCGGAAGCGCGGCTTCGCACCTCATTGGCTATCGGGCGGACATTGACGGCCTGCGCGCGATCGCCGTCATTTCGGTGATAGCATTCCACCTGTCGAGATCGGTGCTGCCGGGAGGATATCTGGGGGTCGACATCTTTTTCGTGCTCTCGGGCTACCTGATCACGCTGATTTTGTGGCGCGAGGCGGTCAAAGGGCAGTTCTCGATCATGCGCTTCTATGAGCGGCGGATTCGCCGGATCATGCCGGCACTTCTTCTGCTGCTGTTTTTTGCCACGGTTGCAGCGGTCGTTCTGCTGTTGCCTGCCGACCTGATCGGGTACGGCAAGAGCGTTCTGGCCACCCTGACTTTCGTGGCCAACATCTATTTCTGGCGGGATACTGACTATTTTTCGAGGGCGGCAGAAGCGAAGCCGCTCCTGCATGTCTGGTCGCTCGGCGTCGAGGAGCAGTTCTACATCGCCTTTCCGCTACTGATCGCCGTCTTCGCCCGCTTCTGGCCTCGAGCGACACTACCCGCCATCGCTATACTCACCCTCGCCTCACTGGCGGCCAATGTACTGGCGCTCAGGATTGGCGGCGCGTCACCTGCGTTTTTCCTGCTGCCGACCCGGGCTTGGGAACTCGGAGGGGGCGCTCTGATCGCACTCCTGCCGCGCGATCGGGCACCATATGGGTTGGCCGCTGGCATTCTCGGGGCGGCCGGCTCGGTCGCAGTCCTTGTCGGCATCGCCAGCCCGGTTCAGTGGTTTGGGTCGGTCCCGGTTGCCCTGCCTGCGGTGATTGGAACAATGCTTCTGATTTTTGCCGGCCAAGACAAGCAGTCGCCGATCAACCAGATGCTAGCGATCCGGCCCCTGGTGTTCGTCGGGCTGATCTCCTACTCGCTCTATCTCTGGCACTGGCCGGTGATCGTCTTTTCGCAGTATTACCTCGTCCGAGACCTTCATCCCGGCGAAATGGTCGTTGCCATTGTGGTGATGACGAGCTGCGCCGTTCTTTCGTGGCGGTATGTCGAACGCCCCTTCCGCAGCAAGTCCATCCCGGCTCGATCCGTGTGCACCGCAGCTGGCTCAGGTGCCGCTATGCTGGCGGCTGTTGCCGGGGCGCTGATCTGGTCGAATGGGCTGCCCAGCCGCATGAGCGGTGAAGCCGCAGCCATCAACGCGGCGGTCGGGACCAATTATCGTTGCCCTGTTCCTAACTATATCCGCATGGGTCAGTCGCGCGCCTGCGTGCTCAACCTTCCGTCTCGCAACCCCGCTGACGCGAACGTCGTCCTGCTGGGAAATTCCCATGCGCAGATGTATGCCCCCTTATGGGAAACCATCCTCACCGAAAGAGAGTTGGCTGGTCTCTTAGTCCCTGCGAACGGCTGTCTGCCGACCGTATCAGTCAACATCTCCCGTTCCTGCATTGGCGTGGCCAGCAGCAACCTCGCGGAGATTGGCAACCTTTCAAACTTCGAGACCGTCATCCTTGGTTTGACGTGGGCGCATGACGGTCTTGTCGATGCAGCAGGAAAGAAGATCGACAATCGAGACGGCGTGGAACTCGCTCGCGGGCTTGACGATCTGATCGGTCGTCTACGTGGGTTTGGCAAAAACGTCGTGCTAGTCGGCCCGATCGCCTACCCTGGTTGGGACATGCCTTCCGAGCTAAGCCGAAGCCTCGCCTTTGGTCGACCCCTAGAAAAACCGACTTACCTTCCGGCCGAGGAGTTTCAACGACAATACGGGGCTGCTCTTCAACATTTCGAGACTCGTGACAATATCGGCTTTGCGCGCCCGGACAAAGCGCTGTGTGATACAAGCCGGTGCAATTATGTTCTTGAGGGACGATCCATGTTCGCGGACGCTAGCCATATTGCCCAAGCGGAATTGTTCCGTTTTCGGTCGATCTTTGCTGAAGCGCTGGCCACGCAGCGCTGAGCTTGTAACGCTACGGCCTATGGCAGTCCGCCAACGCGCCGCTTTGTCCAGCCGGCGATTGTCAGCCCCAACGCCATGCCGGCGCAGTCGGCAACCCAGTCGAACCCATCCAGATCGCGCCCTATCAGTTGGGTGCCCTGAAGAACCTCGATCGCCGCGCCGGTAAAGGCGAGAAGAACAACCAGCCTTGCCTTGTGTCCCGGCCAGCCGAGGCTTCCCAGGGCCGCCAGCACCGCGAATGCGATGGCGTGTTGGAGCTTGTCATCGTGAAGCGTGACGGCCATGCCGAGATCCGGCAAGAACCGCACCGGCAGAAGAGTAAGCAGGAGAACGCCGGCCAACGTGACTAGGAAAACGATTCTTGCCAGCATCATCGGGTATGATTCTAAGCGCAAAAAGATACAGTCAGTCCTTCATCTGAAAAAGTCTGGCATCTGAAAGTCTGGCGAGCCTGACACGGCCCCGACAGGACCTCGCGCGACATTGGAGGCTGCGGTACGCCATAGGTTACTATCATGACCAAAATCAGACCGCCGGCCGGTGCTCGCACGATTGGCCGCGTTTGTCGGCGAGCCCAGTACATTACTCTCGAAGTTCCCGCAAAATCTTTTCGTCGAGGAATTTGAGACGGCTGCCCAACATTTCAGCGTTAGCGGGATTTGCCGGCACATTGACAGGGATCAGCTTCGCGACCGACTTCCCCTGGCGCGCGGCTCGACCCAGTCTTCCATTGCGCCAATGTATCCGTCCAGCGCCTCATACGAAGTCTTGACGTCGTCGCCGGGCATATATGCGGGAGGTACATCACCCACGATTACCCATATCCATTGGGGCACATCTGGTCTGCCGGGTGAAATCTCGAAAAGAAAAATGTATATTATCCCCTCGGCACCATATCCAAGATATTCGCCTTTGATGGCCGATACCCAGTCATAGAATTCGAGATATTGGCGCGCTTCGATACGGGCAGAGTCAAGCTCGTCCTCGCCTGTGCTGATATCGGCAGGAGGCAGGCGCGTGACGCTGCTTAGATCTGGGATGGCATCGTTCAATTTTTCCTCCAAAGCATCACCATGGCCCGACAACTCCAAACAGAGCATGTCTATCATTGCTCTCGCGAGGTTATGAGAAAATCGAGAACGCGTCTCGAGATGACAAGGCGATAATCTGACGCGATTCCGAAGTCGTCGCGGCCTGCTTGCCCGTTCACCTTGAGCCACATCAATGGGGGACACCCACCTCAGGCTCCATTTCTTGAAAGTAGTCGGAGGTGGTCACTTCAGCATCGGCGAATGTCTCACCCGAAAACCCATCTCCAACAGTGCGCGTTTGGCCTCTTCGGTAACAAGAAGACAGGGAAAGGTCGTCACCAACGCAGAATCAAACCAGCCTTCTATCTGGTAGTGAAGCTTGCTTACGATTGGCGGATGAACGCTGGTGTCCAGAACGGTGTTTTCGCCTAGGCCACCAGCCACGTGCCGCTTTATGTAGAAATATGGCCCCGTTGAATTGTCAGCAAGGCTGCGCAGGTGGCCGTCCAGCAACATAGACCCAATGGCGGCAATCCACCGCCTCAGCGTCGCAACCACCTCTCACCCCTTTCGAACCGGCAGGCCACACCGCTGCACCACATGGCCTGTGTGTCTAGGAAAAGTTCCGGATGTTGACAGGCGTTCCCGGTGGCATGCCTTTTAGCTTGGCTATGAGCTGACCCATGATGTGCCAGTAGACTTCCAGGTCCGACAATTCCTGGTTTGAGATATCGTCCTCTCCGCCGAGAAACAGCGGTTTCTTATAGCCGATGCACTGGTCATAGGCGGGTTCGGCCCCGCCGGAATCGCGCCAGTCTGCGTAGCCAACGCCGCATCTTCGTCCTCCCTGACATCGATCTCATGGAACGTCCTGACATTGGCGGGAACCTGCAGAGCCTCCCCGGTGCCTGGCTCGAACATCACGATCTGGCTCCCCTTGCTCGAGCTCTGAGAGTCGACGGCAAATGCGTCCCCTGCCAATCGTAGCCAAAGCAGGTGATCCGCCCGGCGAACTCGGGAAAACCCAAGGTGACCCTCGCGTTCCACTGCGCCACGTCCTGCGAACGAATGATTCGGTACAGGCCATGTTTGAACGAGGCACCACCGAAACTGGTCAGCAGTTCATTCAAACCGGGAATTTTTGTCTCAAAGGATTCGCTGCCGGAAACCACCACCAGCCTGCTTTCAACGGGAAAGTGTTTTTGGAATGTCTCGAACACTGCGATTTCCATCTACCAGCCGATTAAATCTGACGGTGCCCAACCTACTCCTGCCGGCCGTCGAACGGTTTGATGGTAGCGGAAGGGAGACCTCGCTCATCAAACACATCGAAGACGCGCTCTGATAGGACGAGGTTCAGGTTCTTGGCGATGCCGAAGTCATCGTGACCCGCCTTCCCGTTCACCTTCAGCCACACAAAAGATGGAAGCTCTACCTCGGGCTGAAGTTCGCGGAAATCTTCGGACGTTATGACTTCAACAGGGGCGAATGTCGCTCCGGTGAAGCCGATTTTGGACAATGCGTGCGCGGAATCCTCCGTCACGAGGTAACACGGAAATCTCGTTATAAGAACGTCACCGACCATCCCTCCATCTGATACACAAGCTTGCTTACGATAGGGGGGTGGACACTGGTGTCCATGACGGTGCCCCTACCCAGAATGTCATAGTATCTCATCATTCACCTATTGGAGGATCGAACAAATGCCCGTACTTCTTGTCGATTTCGGCAACATAGTCAAGGATCTGCTGACGGGTAGCATGAGGGTTTTCATTATAAAAACCTTCCCACTCGTTCCGAATAACTTTATGGTGCAAATTTATGTCGAATTCCTTTCGAATTCCTCGAAGATTCTCGATTGAATGCAGCTCTTTCTCCGCAAAGAGCCCAGGATACCTTTCAAAAACTCGCTGCTCGACGCCATGGTGCACTACATAGTCGCTTTTGTTGAGACGAGGATTCGCGTCGAAGAAGGTTTTTCGATAATCGTTTGATTTCGCCCACCCAACTTTCGCCCCGGCGTGTTTGATAGTTGACAGGTCCCTGGCAAGCATCGCAGCAAGCAGCGCGGTGTCAAATGCACCATCGGATATTTCACCGGCTCGCGTCCTCCGGCGTGGAACTCGTGGCGAGACCGAGCGCGCAAGCGCTTGCTGGAATTGCAGAGTTTCGGCGTTGACAGCCCAACCAACTGCCTCGCCCGCTTCGGTAAATTCAGATGGCCGCTTCGAAAACCTGGAGAAAGTCTCTTCTCCAGGCTTGACAAACTTGCCAGCCCGCCTGAGCGCCGCGGCCGCAACACTTTGGGTCGGAATGGCGCCCGCGAACTTTAGCGCGGCTTCGCCGTAGTTGCCGTGCAGCGCAGCGACCGCCGATTCCTCTAACGCAAACGAAACCCCGAGAGGCGTGAAATCCGATAGAGAAATGCCGCCGGTCTCGCCAAGCCCTGTGGAACCAACCAGCCCCGCCGCGAGACGGCCCCGAAGACTGGCTGCCCGATTCTCGCCAGTTATCAATCCTCCAAGCCACTCACGGTTCGTCTGGATACGATTAGTAACCTCGGCATTTGCTCCCGATCGTCCTGGTTCGACAGTGTTGGTTAAATCGAGCAGCATCATCGGGTCGACTACAGCTGCCCGGACCGACCTGTCCGCGATGCTGTTGTCCGTTTGGGACGCACCGGTCTGAAGCAGATGGCCAAGCACCGCTTCGCGTGCGGCTTGAGTGGGAAGCGCCGCGAACACATTGCGCAGCTCTCCGCTCTGGTCTTGCGGCTGGGCCTTGAGTTCGCCGACAATGTCCTCTGCGACGGAGTTGGGCAGCGGCTGAATGGTCTCGAAGCCCAACTGCTGCTGAGCGGCGATAGAGCCGATGATTGCCGCCTGATAATCTTCCGGCCTCGTCAGATTGTTCCAGGTGGCATCCAGGTTCGCGAATGCCTTTCGGGCATAGCCGCCCGGATCGGCCTGCCTGGCCTTTAACGTCAGGTCCGCGGCGGTGGTGATGGCGTCGTGGCGCGCACTGTCTGCCGTCGGGTCGGCGTCCTTGACCATGGCCAGCACGGCGTTATTCGACAGGTCGCGCATGCTGTGGAATTGACGACTGACCTCGATGGTCCTGTTGAACGCTTCGAAGCGCCTGGCGCCTTCGGTGGCGCCATAGAGAGCGACGAACTGTTCCGGCGTTGGGATAGGGCCGGAATAGGTTCCAGTGTCCCTGATGGCGGCCGGTGCATTCTGCTTGGCCAAGCTAATGTTAGTGCGTGTTTCGACTTGCCGCATCGCGTCGGCGGCTCGAGCTTGCTTGACCAACGCTGGCCGGTCTTCGGGCGCAATGTCATCCCGAAAGGACTGCGCCACCCTTTCATCCGGCGTCAACTTGCTGACGCGATCGCCTTTCGCGGCCGCTTGCTTCCCTTGCGAACCCGCGCCCAGCTGCATGCGCACCGTTTCGCCCATGCCATCGGGCGCGGCCTGCGCACCACCCAGCATCTCGGCGGCGCGCTTCGGGTCCTGGGCGATCATCGCCAGGACGAGCGCCTTGGCCGCGTTGCTGCGCCACGCGGTTTCGGCCGCTTGCCTGGCCACCGGGTTGCCTATCTTGCCGATGAAATCGAGCCCGTCTTGCCGGATCGCTTCGAACGTTGCGGTATCGTTGGGATCGCTCTGCGCGATCGAGCCGGTGTAGATGTTTTCAACCTTGGTCCACTCGGCCTGCTCGTAACCATCGCGTCGCGCCTGCTGCCTGGCGGCCATCCGCGCCGAGCCGGCCGAGCGCAGGACTTCCTTCTGTCTGGTGAAATTGGCGCGCTGGCCCTCGGGCACTTTCGGCAGGGTGCCGTCGAAGAGCGTGTCGAACAGGCCTGATTTGATCACCTGGCCGGTGCGTGGATCGACCTGGCCATACATGCTGTCATGCAGGCCGCTGCCATCGGCCGGCGCATTCTGGATTGCATCGTTTTCGGCCTGCGCGATCTGTCCATTGAACTGCCGGCTGACGATCTCGGCGTCGAACACTTCCTGCTGCTGCTTCCGCTGCTGGAAGCGCTCGGCTATCGCCGAGAGTTCATCACCAAAACCTTGCATGGCAGCGCCGACAGGCGAGCCGCCGGGATAGGAAACCACGCTGCCGGTATCGAGCCGGCGCTGGGCAAGCTGGAGCGGGATGGTCGCCATCAGTAAAGCCCTCCGTCAGGCGCCGGCGGGAAGGCGCTCTTGCCGAACGTCACGGCCTTGCTCGGGTCGTAGATGCCGGAAAGACCGGACACGAGATTGCCGCCGGCCTTGAAGATCGAGGCCGTCAGCGCCTGCTTGCCCGAAAAGCGCGAGATGGCAGCCTGCGTGGTGAGATTGTTCTGGCGCAGCTGCAAGCCGTACTGGATCGCCTTGATCTCGAGCTGGCCCTGCCTTGCATTGGCGGCCAGCACCTCGGTCGGCGAGCCCGATATGCCGACGCCGGAGGCGCCGGCCTGGGCGCGCGCCTGCGACAGCAAGAGATCCTGCTTGTGGCGTTCCTGGCCCTGTTCGAAGGCGGCGGCTTGCGCATCGGCTCGCGCCTGCTGCTCATAGGCCTTGGCCCGATAGTCGGCCATCTGCCTCGACTGCTGGCCCTCGACCAGCGCGCCGCCGACCGAAAGAGCCGTGCCGATAAGGGCAAGTGTGCACATGGTCAGCCTCGTTCGCTGGCGACGGGAATGAATTTGCTTCTGACGCCTTCGACTGGCGCGCCGAGCGCGGCGCGCGGGTCGAGCGCGCCGCCGGGGCTGAGGAAAGAGAGAAGCAGTCTGTCGGCCTGGATCGCCGGCCGGCTGAGACGGGCGGGTACCGCCGCGCGCGGACCAGCCATGGCAGCGCGCCGGGTGGTAGTCAGGTTGATCTTCAGGTCGGCAACGCCGGCGGCGTCGAACAGGCCGTTGGCGGTGGTGATGGCGCGGTTCAAGGCATCGGCCTCGAACAGATCCTGGCGCAGCTGTTCGATCAGCCGGTGGACGGTGCGCCAGCGCTCGCCGAGGGAAGCGGCCTTGGACTTGATCTCGTCCCCCAGGGCGACGATGTCGGCCCGAGCTTCGCCTTGCGCAGCGGCGGCGCGGCGGCTGTCCGCCGCCTCGATGGTTTTCTCCAGCAGCGCGATTGCCGTATTGCAGTCTGTGAGCGCGGCGCGCACTTCGCCCAAGTCGCCGTCGCCGAAGATCGCACTGTCCTCGGCCTGTTCCAGTTCCTGTTTGCGGGCGGCAGCATTGTTGAGGTCGGTGTCGAGCAAGGCGATGAGGGCAGCAAAATCGGCAGCCGTCCGCGCCCTGCCGAGATCTTCGGCATGGGGGGATGTCATTGCGGTGGATTCCTCTGGTGGCGGGTGAGGTGGAGGAGCAGGCGAACGGGGAGCCGCTATCTCCCCCCTTGAGGGGGAGATAGCCGGCAGGCCAGAGGGGGTCGTGCCGCGTGAAGCGCCGGCATCCTCTGACCGCGATAGGAGGCTGCGTCAGGACGTGCCGCCCCCCTCTGTCGCCTTCGGCGACATCTCCCCCTCAAGGGGAGATCGGCAGTTTCAACTACGGCTCGGCATCGAACACCGGCGTGAACGCCCGGATGGTGCAGGGTGTCGGGTTGGTGTGGCGGATCTTCACTCTGCCCTGGCCTTCCCAGCTGTCCTCGATCGGCACCTCGACATTGCCGGTGAACAGATTGGCCATACCGTTGGGCGAAACGATCGAGGGGATACGAACCGGCTCCCACCGGCCGCGCATCGACGACGTGATTTCCAGCCCGGTCGTGTCGGTCTCCAGCAAGGACAGGATCACCGCCGCCACCTTCTTTCGGCGTCCGACAACCGACCCGTCCTTGCCGCCGACATCAAGCTCAAGCGTATCGGCGCCGGCCTCGTATGGAAGCCCGACCTGCCATTTAGCAGCGGCGGGCGAACCAACCGGGAGTGTGACATTGCCAGCACCGCTGACTGTCAGGCGGCGGTAGACCTTCCCGTCCGCAAGCACGTCCACAATCAGGCCGATGAGATGTATTGCGCCGCCTACTGTTGTAACTGCTGCGCCGGTATAGGTCAGGCCGCAATCGACTTCGAACGCGTCGGCGATCTCGCCATATTCGAACGGAATGGTCTTGATTTCGATATAGCGCTTGGTGACTCCGCCGATGGTGCGCTTGACGAACAGCCAGAGATCATCATTGCCATCCTGTCCCGGCGTGACCACGGCGCTTTCAACGATGCCCCATGCCGAACCTGAGAACGAGCCGGCGATGCGATGCCGGTGCATGCCGCGGACTTCCTGCGAAGGCTGGTGCGTGTAGCCGCCAAGTTCTCCGTTATCCAGCGGGAACCACAGCAGCGGATCGGGATCGGTCTGGAACGCCAGTTCAACGACACCCTTTTTTGGAATGTGCTCGGAAATCTGCCCGACATCATCCGACGTGAAGCGGCCGGTGGCGCTCTGGGCAAGTTCGGCGATCGATTTGCGGGAGCGCGTCACGTAAAGGAACGACTGCCCGGCATCCACCGGACGGACCTTGGCGCAGCCAAACGTGCGGGACCGGCGGTTCTTGAAGGAAGAAGGGGTCAGCGCTTCGTCGATGCCGGAACCCGATAGGGCGCGGACCCCGCCAAGCGTTCCGATCAGCAGGGCACCATCCGAATCGGAGATCCACGTAATGTCATTGGCCTGCCCGCCGCCGGCCTGGATAAATTCAAGAGCATCGTCGTCCTTTTCCCCGAGTGCGAAATTGTCGAAGTCGCCGGTTGCGGATGCGTAGACGGAGAATTTTCGGCTGAAGGCTAACCGCTCCTCGTACAGCGAACCGCTTTCGACGTACTTGCCGGGAACGAAGGTGCCGAGACGCCAGCGGGCGATCGGGCTGAGATCGGGAAGCGCATGCCCATACAACCTGACTTTGACCACAGTAGCGCTGGTGCGGCTCGTGATATGCGCCCAGCGCCAGACAGCATCCGAGCCGAGCAAACGAATGGTACGGCCAACATCGCTGGTCTGAAAACCGGTGCCGTCATTGATGCCGACGATCGAGGACGCCGCGAGATCGAATGGCGTCTGTGTATCGCCATCCTCATGCCATCCCATTTCCGCGATCGTAAGATTGGCGTCGTCCTCCGAGCCTGAGATATTCAACCGATAGGACTGGTAGGCAGTCTCATTCTGAAACTCGAAGAAGCGCACTTCGCTGCGCGACCACCCGGTTTCCGCTGTCCGGCTGTCAAGCGAGATCCAGTTCGTGCCGTCGAAGCCCTGGAAATCCCACGCGATGGGTGCCTTTGTACCACCAGTGGAGTTTGCCCGAAGCCAGTAGCCGTCACAAACCTTGGTCGCTGTACCGGCGAAGTCATAGGACAAGAAGCCGATCGTCGTGCCGAACGAAAGGTTTGACCCATTGTCCCGGTCAAACACCTTGTAGGCGTCGGCGGACCCGTTGCTGTCGGCAGCAGTGCCGCTTGGAGCGGTGTTGTTGGTCATAAGGGGATGGACGGCGCCGGTCTCGGCAGGCGCCATGGTGGTCGCAGTTGTGTTGATGTCGTCATAGGGGCCGTCGAGAAAGGCGAACTCGGCCAGCGTCCATATGGTGTGCGCCGTGCGGGTGAGAATCTGCGGAAGGTAGTCCCTGTGGGTGATCCACATCTGGTCGGCGGATTGGACGAATTGCAGGTCGAACAGATCGGCTTCGAGATAGGGTGTCGCCACTTCCACCGTGCCGACCCGCGCGCCATAGGCATAGACGCGGACGTAGAGATCGCCGAATTCAAGCATGTAGGCCTGATCTGCCGAGAAGATGAACGGTATGCCGCGCGTCTTCTTGGCCGAAGTCTTCACCTCGCCAACGAAGTATGTCCCGCCGCGCTTGCGGATGCCGCCATGCGGCAACGTGACGAAGTTTTCGCATTTGGAAAGCGCCGCCCGATAAAGATCGAGAGACGCGCGGGCGTGTAGCCGCGGCGAGATCTCGCCACGCACGAATGTGTCCTGGACTGGATAGAGCGTCGTCATCAGCGCACAAACCCGCCGCGCTGGATCGCCCAGGACGACGTTGAAAGCCTGCCGCCACGCTGGATGGCGTTGGACTGGAATGCCGCGTCGAGCGCCCGGTCATAAGCACCGCGGGCGATGTCGATCATGCCCGCCTTGTGGGTCAGCGGATGCGCGATCTTGATGGCGAGCGCTGCAACCAGCACTTCGGTGAACAGCGCGTCCCAGTCGTTCGGATCGGTGAGGTTGGCGACGTAGCGAATGAGACGCGGCCCCGACCGGTCGCAATAGATCAGCCCGGCCTCCTGGCGCCACGCGATCGGCACGCCATCCGGCTCGCCATTATCGGTCAGCGGCAAAGGCCGCAGGCAGTCCACCGGCAATTCATAGGCAAAGTTCAGCGTGCCCGCGCCACTGCCGGTATCGGACCCGGCGACGGCGGCCGCCAGGATTGCGAACACCCAGGCGTGTTTCGTCAGCTCTGCCTCGCGGGTCAGGTCGAAATGCAGATTGAGCAGGCGGGCCGGTTTCACGTCCTGATCAAGGCTGTCGATCGGCGCCTCGTCCAGGACGCCAAGCGCCATGTTGGCGATGTCGAGCGGGGTGATGGCCATGATTTTAGGCTCCGTCTGTGTGGATCGGAAAAAGCAGGCATGGGCCCACGGCAAAAAGCCGCTTCGTAGCGGCTGAGGATTTGGTGATTTTTTGCGAAACGTTCGCACGTCTCGCGCGTGGAACCCGTCACGCCAACCACCACCCGTCAGGAAGCGGGTAGCGTCGCGGCGTTATCGGTCCCCTGTGCCCATTCGAGCGAGGAAAAGACGATAATATTGTGGCTATTGCAGTTTCACGATATCGCCGCGCAACGCGGCGATGAGTTGTGGCCTGAATTACTGCGGCATCAGCCGAAGCGTGCGCTTGTCGAGCCGCCGCCCTGTTTCGGCCGACTTGGCAACGGCGCTTGCTTGCAGCCTTCCGGCACCTCTCGCCATCGCCAAACCCCGGTCCAGGGCTTCCTGAAGACTTGTCGTATAGTAGGCGGTGTTTTCCAGACCGCTGAAGAAGTTTATGCGGTGAACTTCGCCCTTTTTGCTTATGACAATGCCCGCTTTTCGGAGCACTCTCTGAACTGCCTTGTATGTCATGTTCATGGTTACCTTCCTTGCCAAGACAAAGCAGCATCGCCCGTTTCTGTAACCATTTGGTGACGGCGATTGATTAAAGTGCAACATGAATAGGTTGCGAACCCCAAGTCTTGTTTCACTCTGGTGCAGCGCAGCGGGTGAACTTGGGATTCGCGACACTGGCCGACCTAAGCCCATCGAGCTAATTTAAGAAAACACGAAGGCGGTCCATCGCCCCCGTGGTCGGCCTTCTCTGCGGTTCAGAGCGGCGGCTTGCGATCCCGCACGGACCACATCATTCGGCTCGGCATTTTTCGGCGGGGTCAAGCATATTCCCAAATGTTTCGAGGACACCAAACCCGAAAGCCCGATAGCAACAGAGCTGCACGAAAACGAGCCAACTCAAGGCAAACACAATCATGACCGGGACAATCACGAACTCCGGCACCTTCGGAAAGCCGACAGTTGCCAACCATATCCCTAGCGCCATTGAGTAGAGGAGAGATACAAACCAAACACCGACGGTGAGCTTGATCTCGAATGGCAAGGATTGAATTGTGGCTTTGCTCAACATAATCACAACACTGGCACAGGCTTGGTGTTCGCGCCAGTGAACCGCGCTAGGGCGGGCGCTAATGCCCCGCCCCTTCCGGTCCGATCAGGCCTCGGTCGTCTTCAGCGCGATGAAAGTCATGTTCTTGACGCTCGACGCGGTGCGGTCCCAGTTCGCCGCCAGCGCCAGCTCGGCGTCGGTGGCGAATTCGCCGGCCGAGGAGGCGTCGAGGAACCGGGTGCCGGGCACATGCGGGACGAAATGCCTGCGGCCGACCATTTCGGTGACGCCGCCGCCATGGCCCTGGCGCGGCTTGCGGTCGAACTCCAGCGGCCCGCCTTCGGTGTTGACCGGCAGCTCGTTCCACAGGATTGCCTTGTCCTTGAACATGAACGCCGTGTAGACGCCCGCCGCCACCGGGATGTCGTCGTCGACGACGGCCCTGAGCCCCATGTAATAGGGGATCAGCGGCCCGCCCTGCTCGGACGGCGGCACATAGTCGATGAGGTCGGCGAGCTTCAACGCCTTCATCTGCTTGGAGTGCATCCAGATCGTCTTGAACTTGTCGGCGCGGTCGCCCATCAGATAGGCGGCCTCGATGATGTCGGTGTCGACGATGGAGGCGCCGGTGACGCGCACCAGGTCGCCCGCATCATTGGCGAGGTTGTCGGCCAGCACCCCTTTCAGGATACCGAGCAGCGTCAGCTTGTTGGCGCGCTGCCAGTAGTCGGTCTGGCGCCGCACGATCAGCTTCTGCGGGTCGTCGCCGGCGAGGATGCTGGTCAGGTCCGGAATGCCCCAGGCCTGGGCGCGGACATTGCGGGCGGCGACCTCGCGGCGCGAGCCGATCTTCTTCAACTCGATCGAATCGGCCGGATCGTCATTGACCGGCTCGGACGGATCGTTGCCGAGATCCTTCCAGCCGGGCATGTCGACGGAACGCCCGCCCATGGAGAGCTTCGAAGCGATGGCCGGGTCGGAAAACAGGATCCCGGCCTGGTAGATCTCGAGCGACTGGACATGCTCCTCGAACGAGTATTGTGCATAGACGGACGGAACGATCGCGTCCGCGACACGGGTATAGGCGTCTGCCATTTTGGTCTTCCTTCAGGTTTGGTTGGCGGAGAAGGTGTGTTGAGATTCAGGTCAGGCCGAGCCGGAGTCGAAGACGGGCGCGAAGCGACCAAACAGATGGCTTTCGAGAACCGGAGCGGAGCGGACATTAGTGCGCCGCGCGTCCTATTGGACGCGCAAAAGGACGCTCTAACACTTTGCATTTGCGCATGATCCTTTCCGGAAACCGAAATCGGTTTCCGGGGTCATGCGCTGGTCCGTGAGCACCGGAAGCGCAGAAAGCCGTCGTTTGCAGGCCGGCATCACCTGAATATCGACACAGCTTTAGAGAGGGTTGTTGGGTATCCACAGGTCAGGGTTTTCGCCGGCCTCGCGTGCCAGCCGGCGGGCGCGAACGGGATCGCTTCTGACGAGGGCCGAGATGTCAGTCAGGTTGCGTTCGCCGGCGGCGTTGCGCTTGAACGGATTGCCTCCGATCGAAGCCGCGCCGCCGTCGATCGTGTCTTCCCTGAACATCGCCTCGCCGATGGCGTGGAACGCCTTGGCGATCTGCGGATCGGTCAAGGCGCCGTCAGGCAGAAGGATGCCCTTCGCCTTGTAGGCATCGACCAGGCCGAGCTTCTTCATCGCCCGGTTGGCGACCTCCAGCCTCTGGCGAAAGCCGTCGCTGTCGGTCGGTCCCCAATCCCTGACCAAGTCATCGTGAGTAGCCTCGACCGAACGGGCAAGGGCGATCTGCTGCACCTTGGCCTGCTCGGCCATGTAGCCGACGAAGCGGTCGTGATAGGCCTGCGCCACCTTCGGGGTGGCGCCGGCCTCGACCGCCCAGGCCTTGGACGCGTTGGCGAGCTCGTCCGAATAGGCGAAGTCTTCGGGGAGCCCGTCGGGGCGCCTGTACTCGACCTTGTCGGGCGATGTCAGCGGACGCATCGCCTCAGGCAACCGGGCATGGAACTTGTCCCAGTCTTCCCCAGGTGCGTCCGCTGCGGGAACGCGCAGGCTCTCGCCCTGCTGCCGCTCCAGCTCCGCATAGGATGTGAAAACCCGATCGAGACTATCAGGCTGGGTCCAGCCCTTGGTTTCAGCGAGCTTGCGGTTGCCTTCGGAAAGACCGTCATACCAACTCTTGCCGGCCGGCGGGGCGGACCCGTTGTCCCCGTTGGCCGGTGGCCGTGCAAGGTTGCCCGCCGGTGGCGAAGCCACCACGGACCCGGCGTCTGCCAGATCTGTCATGAGATGTTCCTTTTGTTGAGGTTAAAGGCTGATGATAGGAGCCGGGTGGGGCCCAGTATCTCCCCCTTGTGGGGGAGATGGCCGGCAAGCCATAGGGGGGTACCAACGCGTGTAGCGCAAACCTCCATCTGTCGCTGAGGTCGGGCCCTGGTCGCACCTCTGTCGCCTTTGGCGACATCTCCCCTCAAGCGGGGAGATTAACGCTAGGCGTTATCGCCCCAATTCTCCCACAGCAGCGTGATCGTTCCGGTAACGGCCAGCATGCCGTCGGCGTCGATATCGGTGCCGGCGGCGAGGGCAAAGTTGAGATAGAGGTCGGCCGGCGTCACTGTGCCATCGAGCGTCAAAGCCGCCGCTACATCGGCGGTCGAAGCGGTCGACAGTACAGCACCGGCACCGTCCAGCGTACGTCCGGTCGAAGCCAGCACATTGACCATGGTGCCGGCGAGCGCAGCGCTTGACGCCGCCGCCGACCCGAGCGACCAGGTCAGTGCCGCATTGTCGTTGATGGTCGAGGCGCGGGTGGTCAGCACGGCGAATTGCAGCCTTGCGGTGCCGCCCTTGATGCGCACCTTGCCGCCGAGGAAATCGAAAAGCTTATGGCTGGCATAGGCAAGCGCATCGGTGACCGGCACCTGCATGGCGTTGAGCGAAAAGACGGTGCGGAAGGAACCGCCCTGCCCGCTCGTGCTGGCGGCAAGCCCGGCCTTGGGCGGGGCAAGCCCGGCCTCTCGGGCGGCGGCACGGGAAAGCGTCCGGGGGAGACCTCGGGTCATTGCATTCTCCATTCTTGGGGGATTTGAGGGATCGGCTGGACCCGCCGCGAGCGGAATCGTTGCGGCCGAAGCCTGATCATTTCGATAGAGCCTGACCCTATCGTCTTGTTTGACCCTGATCTTTATGATCTTTTTGTTTGACCATGAGCTTTCCGAGCCGGAGGCCTTGGCCGTCAAGACGAAAGAAACCATGTCTTATTTCGTGAGGCATGGTGCCGCTGTTCCGCCGCAATGCGACCGCACTTGGCAAACACTTGGCAAAACCAGCCGGTGTATTAGTTCATAGGCCTCAACGGAGTATCAAACGATGACCATGTACAAAGCCATTGCCGCCCTGCTTGTGACTGCCTCGCTGGCAGGCTGTGCGCAGACCGAAGGCCAGCAGAGGGCGACCACGGGCGCTCTGGTCGGCGGCGCGGGCGGCGCTCTCGTCGGCCAGGCCCTGGGCCGCGACACCAAGAGCACGGTTATCGGTGCAGCCAGCGGCGCCTTGCTGGGCGCGGTCGTGGGCAGCGCGACAACGCCGCAGCGGCGCGGCGAACAGCTTTGCCGCTATCAGGATCGCTACGGCCGCATCTACACGGCGCCTTGCGACGACCGCTATTACAGCGGCAACTATTGAGCCGATAGGCCCCTTCTCCCCGTTTACGGGGAGAAGGTCCCGGCAGGGGGATGAGGGGCAGTGCAGAATTCTGAGATGCTGGCGCCGCCCCTCACCTGCCTGCCGGCATCCTCTCCCCGTGAACGGGGCGAGGGAACACAGTTTCAGCATCGGCGCGGTCAACCCGATGGTTTTGATCCTTACCCTCAGCGCGGTTAGACGCTATTGTCTGCTATTCAAAGGGGGCGACGATGCGATTTTTGATGACGTCGCTGCTGGTTGTTTGTTCGGTTTCCGCACACGCCAGACAGGCTGTCAGTGTTGAGCGGATCGGCGATTGCCTGGTCTTGCCGGTGGCCGCTGTCGACAATCACGTCAAAGCCACTTTCGAGGTGACATTGGACAAGGCCGGCAAGGTCAAGTCGATTACCGTTGTGTCCTATGATCCACATTCAGAGGCGGCTGCGGAAGCAGCCCAGCAACTTTCGAAATCGGTCCAGAAGTGTTGGCCGGCAGGCGTCAAAACCAGCCCGATGCGGATCACCGTAGATTTGAGCAAGACTTATCCATAAGGCAGCTTCATCACCTCCTATATCCCCTCCAGCCTCGCCGCCTTCTCCAGCGCCGCCAGCTGCGCCTCGTCCAGCGTCAGGAACCCCATGATGTGCTGCACCACTTCGGCGCGTGCATTGCTCAGTGCGCTGTGCAGTTCGAAGCCGTTCGGCGTCTTCGTCTTGGCCAGCCACTCGCCATAGGACGGGCGGCGGTAATAGCCGGTCGCCGCCGTCAGGTCGGCAAGCACCATCTCGCCGTCCTGGCCTGAGAACACCCTGAGATAGGCCTTGGTCAGCGCATCCTGCGCCTTGGCCGGGCCGCCGGCCCGGCTCGAATGGGCGAAGCGTTTGCCGCTCATGCGCCGCCCTCGCCGCCCTGCAACATCAGCCCGCCGAGACTGTCGAGCAAACCGCTGTCGCGCGCCTGCACGGCGGCGGGCACGGCATCCTTGGCCACCTTGCCAGCGTTGGCGATCGCGGCCATGCCGGCCTGCGCAGCTTGCGCATTGGCTCTGGCATCGCGGATACCGGCAACCTCGTCCTGGCGGCGAAAGATGCGCTGCGGACTGCGGCCGGCGCTCTGCACGATCTTGAGCGCCTCGTCGCCGTCGATATTGTCCATCACGCTCGCGTCGAACTGCGCCATCTGCATGGCCGTGGTCACCACCTGGATTGTATCGCGCGCCTCGGCCGAGCGGCGCAGCACGTCGAGCGGGCCGGTGAAGGTCGGCCGCACCGCCTTGCCGGCAAGGCTCGCCGGCGGCAGGAAGCGGCTGTCTTCCTCGTACAATCCTTTGTCCTCGAGGATGCCGAGCTCGCGGTCGAGATTCGAGGCAAAACCGGCCTGGATGATCGAGCCGGAGGGCCCGAGCAGCGCGCCCTTTTCCTCCTGCCGGATCAGCGCTTCGGTCGCCGTCATCTGCGGGTTCTGCACCAGCGTCTGGAACAGATTGACGAACATCATGTCGCGGATCTCCTCGGCCCGGCTTTCCGCGTAGCTGAACGCATAGGTCGGGTTCTGCCCCGTAGCGATCGGCGCAATCAGCGGCCGTCCCTGATCGTCGATCAGGCCGGGATAGTTCTCGCCGGGATTGAGCACCGGCACATAGTCGAGCCGCGCCTTCGAAGCGGTCGCCGGATCGGTGACCTGCTGCAGCGCCCTGAGGCCGGAGCGGCGCACGGCGTTTTCCTCGCGCACCGTGGTCAACGCCTCGATGGTCGGCGAAATGCCGTAGGGGTCGCCCTCGTAACGGCGCCAGTTGAAGCACGACACCGGGAAGGAACGGAAACCGCTTTCCCTGACGATGACCTCCTCGTCCTCGAGAACGTGACAGGAGGCGAAGGCCGTGTCGAGATACTGGTAGGATCCGCCCAGCCGATACATCTTGCGCTCGTCGCGCGGCTGGATGCACTGGATCAGCGAAATCTTGGTCTCGCATTTGGCGGGATCATCGACCAGCATTTTGATCCGCGCCGGCAGCTTCCCATAGCCGAGCAGCTGTGCGGCCTGGCGCGCCGTGCGCTCGTAGCGGCGGTGGAAAATATCGACTTGACCCCAGCGGTTGCGGCAGAGATAGCCCTCGACCACGGGGATCGAGGCATAGCGGATCAGCGTGTGGGGCGCAAAGCCCTCCTCGGCATAGAGATAGGCCGGGCCGTAGCGCACGACGTTGCGCAGGCAGGCCTGCGTTGCCGGCACGAAGTTCGAATTGGCGGAATAGCGCAGCGAGAACAGGAAATCGCGAAGCGCCTCCGCCCATTCCTTTTCCTCGTCGCTCTCTTCGTCGTTCAAGGCGGCGGTCGACAGCCCGTGCCATTTTTCCGACTGCGGGATGATCAGGCTTTCCAGCCCAGCGGCCAGCCGGTTGGCTGCCGAGTTGATGGTGTTGGCGTAGACACGCGCACCCCGCCGCTCCTGCCGCTGAGCCTGCGAGTCAGGTCCGGATTGCCGGCGCCCGCTCCAGACATCGGGCGCGTCGGGGTCGCAGAATTCCGACACCGCCTCCCAGACAGCCTCATACTGGCTGCGCTCGCTCTCGAGTTCGGCCTGTCGCGACAAGATCTCGTGGGCGCGGGAATCGCTCGTCATGGCATTCTTTCTTCGGTGGTCTGAGCTTATTTTAGGGCGGTCGAATTTTGTCCGCTTTTGCGATGTTCAAGGAGGCGCGGCCCGAGATAGAAGTGTTCGGCTGGGGCAACAAAGCCTGCGCAAAAGCCCACCCCGGCGGCCCAGTGCGCGCCTTCGGCCTATGGCGCGACCTCAGCAACGACGAGGAATACCCGCTGATGGTGTGGGCGTTTGCGCGGAGGGCGTAATCTCCCCCCTCGAGGGGGTTGAGGAGCGGTCCGCGAAGCGGACGGAAAGCCAATTGCTTGGCTTTCCGAACGACGAACGGCCGGCAGGCCAGAGGGGGTCGGCGCGACCGGACGCGGCCTCCTGCGGCAGATCAAAGTTGGCGCTTTACGCGTGGCGACCCCCTCTGTAGCCTTCGGCGACATCTCCCCCTCAAGGGGGGAGATCACCCCTGTCACCTCTTCGCCAACCGCGCCAGCCGCCGCCAATACCACCAGGGCCAACCGCCCCGGTTCCTGAACACCCGCTTCATCGCGCTCATGATCACACCCCCAGCAGCACGCGGCGCTGGCCGGTGAGGTCGCTGGGCGACAGATCGGTCTTGACCGTGCCGGCGGTGCCCTGGCGCTGTTCGAGCTCAGCCCTGAGTGCCGCCTCGCGCGCCTGCACGTCTTTGTCGGCGATGGTCGGTGTCGGTGGCAGCGGCTTCAGCGCGGGCGGCTTTTGGAAGAGGCACATGGTTCCAGCTTTCTCTTGTCCAGTCATAGAGTAAAAAATCTTCGCCATTCCGGCCGTAACCCGGCAAGCGGCAGCGTTTCGTCGCGCCAAGCCGACCGAGCCAGCGCAGCGCCAATTCATTGGCTGCGAGCGCCCGCGCCTCGACCCGCCAGGCGCCGCGCGCGGCAACCTTCGGCCCGAGCACGGCGTGAAAGAACTCGGTGATACCAGGCACGCAGCGCTTCATGCGGCGCGTGCCCCAGCTCCAGGCGATCCATAAGCCGCCGCGCTGTTCGGCGGCGCCAAAGCCGGCTTCCGGATTGCCGTCCAGCTCGGCGACATAGGCAAACCCCTGCAGCGCAGCCATCGCCAGCAGCGCCGGCGACCACGCGTCGAACTGGCAGTCGATCTCGGCCCGGTCTTCGGGCCGCAGATTGGCGGCGATGTAGGAGAGGTCGCGCAACGTGGCGGGAATGATGCGGAGGGTCATGAGGCGATCATGGTATATAGTTGCCTTCGAGTCACCTGAACGCCCCCAGCGGATCACTCTGCCCGGCCTTTCGCCGCGCCGCCTTGAACTCCGCCGGGTCGACCACCGCTTCCCTCAGCATCATCACGCCGTAACGCGTCGCCGCCATCAAATCGTCGCGCAGCTTCACCACCTGGCCATCCCTACGATGGTAGAGCCGGAACTCGTCGAACCAGGGCAGAAGCGTCGAAAATACCTTGAAGCGGCCGCTCTGCATGCGATCCAGCATCTCCATCAGCCCGGCCTCGACCGAGACGGAACCGTCTGGGAATTGCGCATGGCGGGTCAGCATGTTCAGCCCATGCGCGGCGTATTGTTTGGCGAGTGCCAGGCCCGCACCTTCCAGCGTCTCGCGCCGGCCGTCGCGCGGCCATGCCCAGGGCAGCCATTCGCCCCACGGTTTCAGCGTCAGCGCCTGCATGGCCGGCGTCTGCTGCGACGCCCGGCAGGCTTTGGTGACATAGACGACATCGGCCTCCGTATCCCAGGCGAGCTCGACCGCGGCCGACGGATGATCCCAGCCGAAATCCAGCGCGCCGAGCCGCGGCCAATAGCGCGGCAGCCGGAACGGCTCGCAGGCGATCAGCTCCTCGGCCACCGGAAAGATGCGGCCGGAGCCCAGCACCGGAATACCTTTCGCGCGCGCCTCGCGCTCATGCGCGGGATAAGCGGCGACGATCTCGGCTCGCTGCTGCGGCGTATAATGCTCGGCATCGTCGATGGTCATGAAGGTGACGTGACGGGACATAGTTCGCTTCCCCGGCTTGAATCATTTTGGCAGGAGCGGGTTCCAACGCGCTGCCTTGCATCTCAATTTTGCATCGCTCGGGGGCAGCCAGCCACGGAGCCCGGGCCCAAAAAGTCGGGGTCAGATCGCCCGACGTTTGATGCGCACGACTTTCGGCGCCTGCGCATCCATGAACATGTAGCACCTGCCGAGCAGCGCCTTTTTGCCAAAATCATCGAACACATTTTGCCCGAGCGGCGTGATCAGCACCTCGTCGGTCGTCAGTCCGTCCTGGTGGCGAGCCTCGATCTCTGGCCAATGCGCCTTGGCAATGTCGGTCAGCACGACATTGAAGGCCGGATGATTGTAACTGACCAGCAAATTGCCATCGTCCATGTCGGACGGTTTCATGTCCGGGTGGTAGTTGTAGATCATGGCAAGCGTCTGGATGGCTGCCAAGGATGCAGCGCCATCGGAAAGGTGAGGCTCCGTCAGCACACAGGTGCCGTTTTCAAAGATGGCAAAGTCACGCTCCTGGTTGAAGTAGTAGCCAAAGCGCTCCTCGATACGATCGATGGGCTGCGAAAAGGATGGCCGCCATTTCGGAACGGGAGGAAAGCTCGCTGACATCCCGGCGCTGCCCGCTGAAGATAGGACAATTGAAGACAGACCGCCGATCAACATCATCCGCCTATTCATAGTCCTGATCCAACCCGCCCCGCGTCGCCAGTCTAGTTTCGGAACGCGGCTTGGCAACCGCAATGATTTCGGTGCGGCGGCATCGTCGTTGGGTCATGAAGGTGACGGCGGTTCATATTAGCTTGCCGTAATTAGTTGCCGATACGAGCAACTGCCATTGATAATACTGTCCATCAGTGCAAAGCTGCTGGCAACTTGGGGGAAATACATGATCCGCATAGCAATCGTCGTGGCCATCGCCGCCAGTGCGTCAGCATGCCAGTCGAACGTGCCTTATGACACGAGCAAGCAGACCTGCAGGATGTACATGCTCAGGGGATTCAAACACGAAGTTTGTACTCCGGACACACCAAATAAAGTATGCAATGTCTGGTACAATCAGATTACAGGTGACGAAAGAATATGGTGTCAACCGCTTACCCGGAAAGCAACCGATCCCAAGGCTCGCGCCAGACAGCTCGCGGGCAGCAAATACCCTTGATTCGACTTCATCCGCTGGCTTTCGCCATCCTATCCACCTCCCCCGCCGACAGGAACAACAACACAACCTCCGACATGCCGAGCAGCGGCGTGAAGGTGACTATTGCGATGCCGCCGGTGGCGTTGGTGCGGGTCAGGCCTTCGGAATAGATGTCGAGCGGTGGTTCCTCGTCGAACCAGACGCCGTGCAGCGTTTCGCCCTGCCATTTCTCGCGGCCCTTCTCGAAACTCTTGAACGACAGCACCGATTCATCGGCCTGCACATCGCCGCCGCCGCCATGGCGGACCACGACGCTGTCCAGCCCATGCGGCGCGCCGCGCCCCATGATGGTGCTGACAATAGCGTCGGCCGGGATCATGCCCGTGCCCCACGCCGCCGGCTGCTGCGGCGGGCCAAGCAGGATGCGCTGCGGGTTGTCGCGCGTGCCTTCGCCGGTAACGCCGGCCGCCCACAGCCGCACGGCGGTATCGAAGACCTTGCCTTGCCACCAGTCGGGATAGCGGCCGGTGAGGTGCATCGCCCATTCGGCGCCGCCGGCCCTGGTCTTGCCGAGCTGATTGCCGGCCATGAACAGCCGCTCGCGATTGGTCGCGCCGGCGGCGTGGAACTCGGCCTGCCTGAGGTAAGGCCGATAGGCGGCAAGCTGGTTAGTGCGGCGCCTCCGGTCCAGCTCCGCCAGCAGGCTGAGATATTCCTTCTTCGCCACGGCCGGGCTTTTCGAGGCCAGGCTTTTCCTGAAGGAACGGCCTGAGGACGGCTTCGAGGCCGCGGATGCGCTGCCTGATTTCGTCATCGCTCAATGCATCCAGACTGTTGATGTTGACAAGCAGGTCCCTTGGCAAATCCTTGGGCAGCACCGACAGCACGATCTTCAGATACTGGTCGGGCTTTTCGGTGCGAACCTCGGCGATGACGCCGGCGCCATGCGCCCGGAAATCGGCGCGGATGGCTTCGAGGAAACCATCGCCCAACGTCTTCTTCGCCCGCTTCGGGCGCGGCGCCGGCAGCTGCGCCGGTGTGCCGGGCGGCTCGCGCCTGGCGCGGCCGGGCGACTTGGCGGCGGAAGCTTTGTCAGTCATTGGCTGCGGCCCCGAAGGGCTCGGCTGGCGCGATCCCGGCCGCAGCGCTCCCGGCTGTGTCAGGCTTCGCCGCTTTGCTCGCCGCCGGCCGTGCAGCCCTTCGGGCCTTGCGCGGCTTCTTGCGGGGTTTGGCGCGCGGCGCTCTGGCCGCGCCGGTCTCCCCGTTGGTTGCCTCGGCGGCCGGTCGTGACACTTGTTTCAGCCTGGCGCGGGCGATGCCGAGCGCGCCGGCGTCGATGCCAGGTGCTCCCACGGCAAAGCCGAAGCCGCCGGCCGCATCGACCGCACCGCCTCGCACCATGCCGATCCGCACGCCGTCCGGCACCTCTTCAATCCGGCCGGCGCGCAATTGCGGCACGCCCTCGAACTGGCCGATGGCGCTGACCACCTCGCGGCCGTCATCGTCGGTGATGATGGTGGCATAACGGTTGGACATTGGGGGTCTCTGGGAGGTGCAGTATTCGTTACGGGAAGCGTCGCGATCCTTCGCGCCCCCTCTGTCCGGCAGGACAGGACAGAGGGGGTGCCGTCCCGCCGACATTTGATATCGGCAACACAGGCACAAACGTTCGAGAAGGCTAAAAACAAAAACCCGCCTCGGCGGGCGGGTCGTTGGCGCAACTCAGCACCATGACTATATTCCTAGCATAGCTGCCGTCACAAAGCAAGCGAAATCTCGTGGGCCGGCCTAAAATTCGGGCCCGCGCCGCGATATGGTGCAGCTGTCCGGATCGGAACCGGCGTTCGCGCGTTTGCAATTTTGCCAATGGGAGCAAAGCCATGAATGTCGCCAATCTGCAACTCGAAGGCCTGCTGATGGCCGTCGCATCGATCAATCAGGTCCTGGTCCGCAAGGGCGTGCTGACGGTCGAGGAGATAGACATCGCCTTGCGCAAGGCCGAAGCCAGCGAGACCAGCGAGGAGCGGTCCGAAGGCATGTCGGCGTCGAGCCGCGATGCCGTCAACTTCCCGATCCGGCTGCTGGAACTGGCCAATCAGTGTCAGCCGGAGGCGGACATGCCGTCGTTCTCGAAACTGGCGCGCATGGTCGGCCAGATGAAGGAACCCTACAACGACCAGATGTGACGTCGCGATCGCCTCCCCATCCGTATCGGACCCTGCTTGCCGCCGAGGTACGATCAGCTGACCGATACAGGCTTCCAGGTCAGCGCGCGGCCCGGCCCGTGCACTGCGGCAAACAGCAGCCCGGCCAGGAAAGTAAAATGATCGACGAAGAAGCCGAATTCGGCCTGGTTGCCGGCCCAGTGCGACGGCCCGTGGAAGGCAAAACCGAGGAACAGCACATAGGCGCCGGCGACAAGAGCGGCCTGCGAGAAGAAAGCGCCGGTCAGGAAGCACAGCACGAGGACGATTTCGAGCAGCGCCGCGCACCAGGCCAGAAACAACGGGAACGGAAATCCGGCGGCGGCGATGTAGCCCGCGGTGGCGCCCATATCCATGAACTTGAAGGCCACCGCCATCAGGAAGACAGCCGCGAAGATCAGGCGGCCAATGAGTATTGCGGCGGTCTGCCATGGCGTTTGAAGGACTTCGGACGGCATGTCTCTCTCTCCCAGCTGTTGCGACGGTTTCGACCCAAGGACGATCGGTCGGCCGCAAGTCCGACATCGGCCGAAGCTTTCTATGCCCTATCTCCTCATGAATAAACCGCCCGGCTGCGATCGATGCAGCGCCGCTGCTTTTTTGCGTTCACCACCAGGATCCGGCGACGGCCTTGACCGACGGGAGTTCCTCGCCTAGTGAATAGACAGACCTGTCTCACTGCTTGGGGCCAACCCATGATCTCATCATCGCCGCTCGGCTCCGACAAGCGCAGGCACGTCGTCGAAACCGCTTATGCACTGTTCAAGCGCGACGGCTTCCATGCCACCGGCATCGACCGGATCATCGCCGAGGCGGAGGTCGCCAAGATGACGATGTATCGTCACTTCCCCAGCAAGGACGATCTGATCGTCCAGGTGCTCGACTATCGCGCCCGGCGTTTCGACCGTCAGCTCGATCGCCTTGCGGAAGAAGCCGTCACGCCCGAGCAGAAGATCGCGACCATCTTCGACTGGTACGAGCGCTGGTTTCGCAGCGCCGATTTCCACGGCTGCCTGTTTGCGCATGCGCTGGCAGAGTTTGGCAACCCAGAGCACCCGGTGTTCAAGGCCGTCGCCGGGCAGAAGAACGGCCTCAGGCGCAGGATGCAGTCCATCCTCGAGGACATGATGCCGCCCGACCGAGCCGCAAGCACGGCGGCGGCGCTGCTGATGCTCATCGAGGGGGCAACTCTCATGGCTGAGATGGGACAGGCCGACACAGCCATTTGCGATGCCCGCAAGGCTGCCTTCAGCATCATCGCCGCTCCCAGCGCCATGACCGCGCCATGAGCGCGACGGTCATCGGGCTGGCACTGCTTGCCGCAATCCTGCATGCAAGCTGGAACGCCTTTCTGCGAACAGGAGCCGACAGGCTGTGGACCGTCACCGTGATGAGCTTTTCGAGCACGGTGGTCGCCATTCCGTTGGCGATCTCCAGCGCGTTTCCGGCACCCCATGCCTGGCCCTACGTCGTGCTCTCAGCCTGCCTGCAGGTCGGCTACACCATGTTTCTGGTGGCTGCCTACAGGAACGGCGAACTGGGCCAGGTCTATCCGATCGTCCGCGGCAGCGTGCCGCTGCTGGTCACACTTGGCGGATTTCTCCTGGCCAACCAGCATCTCGCCCTGCCGCAAATCCTCGGCGTCGGGCTCGTCGCCGGCGGCATCATGAGCCTTGCCTTGGGAAAGGGACGGACAGACATCACATCGATCCTCCATTCGCTGGCGGCGGGTGCGATCATCGCCGCCTATGCGACGGTCGATGCGATCGGCGTTCGTCAGGCGGGAAGCGCCACTGCCTACACCGCATGGGTTCTGCTGATCTACGGTGCCCTGCTGCCGGCAGCCTTCATTGCCTTCCGTGGCCGGCTCGTCGTCGATGTTCGCTCTGCCGAAACGCTTAAGGCGCTCGGCGGCGGCGTGTTCGCGCTGCTGGCCTACGGCCTCGTGGTCGCCGCTTTCGCGCTCGGGCCGGCCGGCCCGATCACGGCGATCCGGGAGACCAGCGTCATCTTCGCGGCGTTGATCGGTTGGCTGTTTCTCGGCGAGGTGCTGACGCCCCGGCGCATCGCCGCCTGCGCCATCGTCGCACTCGGCGCCATCTGCCTCGGCTATCAGCCGTGAGACTCCGGCGGGGCTCGAAGCGGCCTACTCGGCTGCCGCCTCCGGATGGCTGATCGGTGCCCGCACCGTCCCGTACTGGCTGCCCCAGCGGTCGGTCATCTCGCAGCGTATGTCCCACAGCTCCGGGAAGAAGCGATGAAGGGCGCCGGCCTGCAGCAGTTCGACCGGCCGGCCCTTGAGCGATTTCGAGCCTAGCCCGATCGAACGGTGGATGAGGTAGAGATGATTGGCGCGGAATTTCTGGAACAGCTCGTCGAATTCGATCAGCGCCTCGGCGACGACATAGCTGTCGCCGTGATCATACCTGATATCGTAGACATCCTCGACCGAGAGCCCGCGACCATCGAGATAGGACGCCTTGAAGGCCCGCCACAGGTCCGGCGGCATGCGCAAGAGCAGCTTGAAGCCCGGCGATTCCTGGCCGCTGCCATTGCCGAGTTGCAGGCGAATCTCCTGGTATTCCTTGGGCGACATGGTTTCGAGCAGGTCGAACTGCGCCGTCATCATGCGCATCAGCCGATGCACGCGCCCCATCAGCGTAACGACGCGATGCGTGTTCTGCTGTTCGAGGAAGTCGACGACATCGACCAGCGTGTAGGTGATGAGCTTCATCCACAGCTCCTCGACCTGATGGACGATCTGGAACTGCAGCTCGTCGGCATTCACCATCTCGGCCAGCGGCTTCTGGCAGGCGAGAAGCTTGTCGCACCTGAGATAGACGCCGTAGTCGCGCATCTCGGGCGCTTCGATGCGGGCATAATAGTCCGGCTTGTGCATGGCAGCTGCTCCTTTGCCCGGCCCGTCGGTTGAGGGCATCCGAGCCTGAAGAATAAGCGCTTTTGGCTTGAACATTGTTCCGTTCTGTTATTCAAATAGCGAGAATTGAAGGACGAACTCCCATTCATGGAGCCGTCTTGGAGAACGTTTGATGCTGGATGCCCTTGACCGGAAGATCGTCGCAGCGCTGGAACGCGACGCGCGTACCTCCTTCGCTGTGCTCGCCGACGAGGTCGGTTTAAGCAAGACGCCGTGCTGGAAGCGGGTCAAGGCGCTGGAGGACGCCGGCATCATCCGCGGCTACTCGACACGGATCGACCCGGCAAAACTCGGCTTCGGCATCGAAGCCTTCATCCAGGTGTCGATCGATTTCGAGCTTTCCGAAGCCTTCGAGGCCGCCGTCCAGGCGCACCCACTGATCCGGCGCTGCCACGCCACGACAGGCGAGGCCGACTATCTCCTGCAGATCGTGACGGTCGACATGATGGCGCTGGACAGAATGCTGCGCGTCGAGCTCAGCCGCCTGCCCGGCGTGCGCCGGACGATCACCTCGATGGCCATGCGCGAGATCAAGGGCGACATTTCTTTCGCCAATGCCGTTGGTTATACGCAGCAGAAGCGATAGGCGCTCGGCAGCGGCCGGGTTCGTCCGATTGGATCCAGTCAACGGGATGGTTCAGGCTGCGGTTTGTCGGGCTTTTCTATCCCCGATGCCGGGCTTGGGGCTGGATCGACATCCGGCTCCTTCTGCTGTTCGGCCTCAGCTTTCCGCTTCGGGCAGTCTTCGTAGCCGTGGTCGCGCCCGCCGCAATAAGCGCAGCATTTTGCAGGGATATCGGGACGAAACATCGTCATGCATTGAAATGCACGTGGCGCCGGTCTGGTTGCGTCGCACCGTTGCTTTTCGCTTACATTAGGGATTTGGCGCTGAATCCGAGGCTTAAGGCGTGTAGCCCAGCGCGGCCAAGGCCGACAGCCCTGCAACCAGGCCAATTGCGATAACAATGCCGAAATGCCGTTCCAGGAATTTGCGCCCCTGCCAGTCGAATCGCATAGCTGAAACTCCGCCGCGTAATCTGGGGCAATGTGTTCAGGCGTCAAGGCCGGGGTCCTTGACATGCGGTAGACAGGCAGCTGCCATTGTTCATATCGTGGTTCATATCGGAACGCGGAACGACACCTCATGGCCGAGCATTCTTCATCGGCGGGAGAAAACCACTCCCAGCCCGCTGCGGCATCTGACCCCCGCCTGGCCTTTGTTTATGCGGAAGCGGTACGGGGTCTCCTGCATCAGCAGAACGTGGTGGAGAGCCTCAATACGCGAGCGGGCAATCTGATCTTTGCAACCGCGTTCGTGAGTTCTCTCCTCGGCGGCAGGGCTCTCCTGGACGGACTGGGGCTGTGGGACTGGCTGGCGCTGGCGTTGCTTTTCCTGATCGGGCTGCTGGTCGTGATTATGTTGTGGCCCTACTACGCCTATACGTTCCGCTTCGATCCAGAGCAGCTGCTCCAGGACTTTGTCGATAAAGACCCTTCCGGCACCATGGATGTGATGCACCGCGCGCTTGCGCTGCGCATTAAAACCGACATGGCCAGCAATTGGCGGATCATTCAGCGCTTGCGCATGTCGCTACAGCTTGCCTTGTTTCTATTGTTGCTGGAACTTCTGGCGTGGCTGTTGGCCATAACGCGAGTCTAGGCTCATGGCACATTGTCCAGCATGGTAAAGACTGCTTTGAGGCAAGATACGCGACAATCTATCGTCCTAAAGCTGAGCTTCGATAGCCGCCTTGTCTATAACCGACCAAGCTTGTACAATTTTTTTGTCACGAAATTCGTAGATAATATTCTCGGCAAAGGAAACTTTCCTCCCGTTTACAGGGAGACCAAGGAACATTTCTTTCGGCGTACAGTCGAACGCTAGCCGGCTCGCTATATAGGGCGGATCGGAAATCAGCATCTGAACGTTGAAATGAAGGTCCGGAATTTCAGCAAAGTCTCCCTCCAGCATTTCGAGATAACCTGATAACCCCAGCCGCCGGCCGTTGTGGATCACCTCATCATGAACGAATTGTCCCAGCTTCGGCCAGTCCTGCTTATTCAGGCAGGCAATGTAGTGTCGGTAGACGTCGGAGAGGTCGGTTTTAATCACGGCGATTGCTCCTATCTTCTACAAGGCCCTGCTGAAAAGGGCGTGTCTCGTGCTCAAGCAGATGACGGCATGAAGCGGCTTCATGCGCGGATGAGAAAGTGTTAGACAGCGTTCACTTCCTCTACTCCCGCTTCGTCTAATGGTAGGACAGCGCCCTTTGAAGGCGTGAATCGTGGTTCGAGCCCATGAGCGGGAACCAGCAGCTCCCCAGCCGGTAAACCGATCGGTCTTGATCCGATCAGACTGCTGCAACGCGCAGCAATGCCCGGGGACCGGTATGCCTGCCTTTTCGGAATGGTAAGGATGGTCGGCCGGACCAGGGCACCCTATATCGACCGGATGTGACGGAGGACGACATGGCCGACGACAAATCCAAGAGCAAGCAGGACCGCAAACCGGCCTCCGGCGAGGAGCCTTACGACGTTGCGGCTTTTGCAAGAAAATACGGCATACCGCCGAGCGAGGCAGCGACCATCATCAAGCGGTACGGGCCTTCGAGAAAGAAGCTCGATGCGCATATGGCGAGCCGCAACGCCTGATCCGCATCCGGCGGCGTCGACCCGGACCATCACCGCGGCCGGATCATCATCGCGGCCGGATCCATCACTGCGACTTGACCATACCGCGTGTTTCCGGCCTGTTGGCGCTATTGGCCGGATTCAACGCCAGGTTTCAGGAACGCAATAACTCTTTTACTTTGACGCGATACCACCTAGCGGACAATCGTTGGGGGGTCGAATGTCGGACGGTGCATTGCGTTTTGAATGTGTCATGGAGCCAAACGGCAGATGGATGGTGTGGGACGTCAGGCTCGATCTGCCGGCCCAGTTTTCGGCACTTGCGCTGATCGGCCTGTGTCACGATGAGGCCGTTTCGCTCTGCAGCCTCTTGAACGAGACAGGCTCCGAGACAGGCTCGAAGGAGGCCTGGCAGAGCCGGGCCTCCTGATGATTGCGCCGACTGCCGGATAATTTCCCACTCGCTTGTAGTGCTGCTTTGGCTGCGGATATTGGCACGGCAGGCAAATGTCGCGCGCCTGCCCGCTCGCCATTTGCGCTAAGACCGGATCTTGCCTTGATAAACAAGATACTAAATTAGCTGACTAATCGGTTCACATTGGCGAACCGGTATGGCCAAAAAAGTCGAACTGGAACCATCCAGCATTCTGCGGCCTCTTCGGCGAAGCCTGTGAGGCGACCTATGGAGCGCGGATTTATAGCTGTTGCTCTTATATTAGCTTAAGAGCATATTTCGTCAGCCGGCGAACTGCCCAAGCCGGTCAGGCTCGGCGCCATTCCCCTCGATCCCTTGACGCCGAGCCGCGGGGATCGGCAGCGCTGGAGGCGAACCATGCCCATGTATCTCACGCAATTCAGCTATACGCCCGAAACCTGGGCGCGCTTGATCGAAAACCCTGAGGATA
>NZ_JBSPTO010000018.1:0-123587 GCF_053850215.1 Mesorhizobium sp. f-mel | reverse complement strand
CAGGACATCGAATCTGATTTGCGCAAACTTGGGAATCCAGATTCAGTCAAAAGGCGAAGCGCTCTAGAGCAATTCCAGGGAAAGTGCGTACCGTTTTCCGTCAGGAATTGCGTCAAACAAAGAGATAGAGCGGTTCTGCGTTTCCGTGAAACGTGAACCGCTCTAGAAAATCAACCTGAACTAAGGCCTGAAGTGAGGCTCAGGTCGCCTTGATCTCTGCCTGGCCGATCTTGCGCCATCGGGCGTTTTCGCGAACCAGTTTCAGGTCGTCGGTCGTCTCGGCAAATGTCCGCAAACGGTATTGCCGGAGCAGGTCCGGGAAGAGCGCCCCTTCCGGCAGGCCGGCAAGCTGCTCGCGGACCGAGATCTTTTCATCGATGACCCGCATGCCCCAGGCATTTTCCCGAACCTGCAGCTCCGCAGCCAGATCGCGCTCTTCCGGCGCGCTTTCGTCCAGCACAGCCAGCAGGATCGAGTGGAAAAGCGCTACATAGCCAATCTGTCTCAGGCCGCCCACAACCCGCACGCGCGGCAATATGGCAAGGACGAGGAACATCAGGAACAAGTTCGGCAGCAGCACGCCGTCCAGCAGCGCCTGCTTGAGATGCGGCCGCTCGAACGGGATGGAAAGACCATGCGGCCTGCCAGGCTCGATCAGGTGCCCGTTCTCGAGGACGAGCTTTCGCACGCGCTCCTCGCGGATGCCCCAGAAATAGGCCGTGGCATTGGGCAGGAATCTGCCAAATGGGCTCGATGCGGCCTCTTGCAAGGCACGTTCGAGACGTTGGCGCCTTGCGGGCTCAATGAGCAGCCTGGAAAGAAGGCTGCCGTCATATTCTAGATGCCGCGCCACGGCAGCCGCGGCGAGCCGATCGTCGATGAAAACCGGCAGGGCCATGCCGAAACGATCCCAATCGGCGACCAGATCCTCGTTGAGGGCTGTCAGCGCATCGGCGGCGGTTCCAAAAACCTTGTCCTGGCTGGCAAGCAGTGTGCCCAGCCAGCGGCTGGCATCCGTTTCGTCGCCCACCGCTTCGAGCGCGCGCTTGTTGAGGGTGACGGGACCGGCCACGCAGGCGCTTTTGCGGCACAGTTTGTGGCGCCCCATGCCAAACAGGTTGATCTTGTCGTCTCCGACATCGAGCCATCCCGGCCCCTCCCGGCCAATTGTCTCCATGGTCATCGTCGTTCCCATGAAGCCGAAGAAGGCCGACAGCCCGTTTTCGACCGCGCCGAGCCAGGCAAGCAGGAGGGCATCGAAGGTGGTCCGGTCCATCAGAAGCAGGCAGTGCAGGCCGGACTGAATCACCGGTCTGTGCTCGAACTCGTCGAGGGCCTTGCCGATCTCTTCAGGCTGCATGATCGCACCAAGGCGCTGATGCAGGACTTCGCGCAGGATCGAGCGGGCAGCGATCGCCGGGCCCGATGCAGGCCTTGCCACCGGCCGCCACAGATGGCGGGCGTAATCGGAAACCGGTGCATTCCAGTTCTGCTCGATGTCACGCGCGACTTCCGGGCAGAGCAGCGACAGCACAGCCAGAATTTCCACCGGAGGCGTAGTGGTTGGGTCAAAGACGGCGGTCATTGCTCCCGTCTAGCCGCTTGCGGTGCAAACGCCAAGGGAGACCAGACTTTCGGCCGGCCCACACATAGCCCACACATAGATTGTCAACCGATCAAAATGGTGTGAGACGAAATTGACCGTATCCAACGGAGTTCTCCTTGAGCAATCGCTGTCGCCGACTCGGCACGAATTGTTAGATTGGCTAAACAGCTAAGGCCAAACAGCGGCTCTCAGAACCGCAGCCGGGCCATGCTCAGGAGGTCGTGGTACTGCCCATCGGTAAAACCGGCCTTCACATGCCGGCCTTCGACCTCGAAGCCGTGGCTTGTGTAGAGACGGACGGCCGGTTCGTTGTCGGCAAAGACGGTCAATTCGACCCGCTTCAGGGCGCGCCAGTTGTCGGCCACGTCAAGCAGCGCGCCAAGTATGGCAGAGCCGATACCCTTGCCGACAAACGCATCGTCAAGGCCGATATTGATCTCGCCGATATGCGCACGGCGCGGCGAACTCTGCACGACCAGGTTGCCATGGCCGACGACCTTGCCGTCCAACTCGGCAACGATCCAAGTGGTTTCCTGGCCGGACTTGGCGATGCGCCGCTCCACCTGCTCCACCATCTCGAAGGGCATCCTCAACGTGCCCCAGCGGAAGCCCGGCATGTTGAAGATAGCGCAAAGCGCCTCCGCATCGCTTGGCCGGACGGACCGGAGCTGCGGCTGGATTTTCTCGGAGGATGGCGAGGTCGTGCTGGTCATGTCGTTTTCCGGCGATGGCAATCGACCCGGCACGATGCACCGGACGTCACCTGAAAATCCAGCCGTCTCTGCAACCTATGATGCCGATTGCGAGCTAAAATACCGGGATGCGGCGTAGAGTTTGAAGACGCCGCTGACGCCGATCCAGCCGAAAAGGGTGAGCCAGCACAATGTCCCGGTCGCCGTCCAATCGATCCGGTGCACCGCAGCGTCGGTGATGACGATGCCAAGGATGGCAAGCAGGCCAATCAGGAACTGCGCCAAGCCGAGCACCAGCAGTTCCTCGCGCGGCGCGCTTCTCCAGACGAGATATATGCCGCCCGCACCGGCGAGGAAGATGGCACTGTAGACCTGAGCGTGGAAGGCATCGATCGGCCATGGCCAGATGCTGCCGAATGTCAGGGGAAACAGCAACAGGCCGACGCCATAGAGCCCAAGGATCGCCGATTCCACCGGCATGTAGCCTCGCCATGCGGGATTCAAGGTCACGCCTTTTGCAGAAGGACGGGCCCTGGCCCGCCACAGGAACAGCCAGGATACCGCGACCGAAGCAAGATAGACCAAAAACCAGAGCCAGGGCGCTTTGCGCTCGAAGTTGAAATAGCCGAGATTGATGAACGAGGCCACCGACACGATGAGGGTGAAGATGAAGGCCATGACGAGCACGAGCCTGCCGGGCGACCAGCGATTCCAGACCAGCAGCGCCGCCATCACGACCATTTCGGCGGTGTAGAAGCCGCCGAGGAAGCGGGCATTGAACGGCGTGACGGCCCAAGGCCAGCGCGGCTTGACCAGCACAGGCGCGAAAAACAGGCCGGCGCCTACGATCAGGACGATGATGACCGCCCCAGAGAAAAGGCGCAGGGCCGCGGGAAATGGCGGGTTGTTGGATGTCGGCATGGGAGAAAGCCCCAAGATGAATGGCCCCCATGGACCATCATAGTGCCGCTTGCGGCCGGTGAAAATCCGCCGAATGGAAATTGAACTGTCACCAGGTTTGGCCATTCGAATGGCCGTACGGTCCGTTTCGAAGTAAGATGGAGCACTCGGACCAAAGACCGGTCCGGCCAAGACGCCTCGGGGGCGCATTTTCCGGAGCCTGCACGATGAACGAATCTCAGGATCTGTTCTCGCTTCTGCGGCAATCGACCGATGTCGATCCACAGGCAATCGACGCGATCAAGCGAACCATCGCGGAGGGCAAAGACCGCGAACTTTGCCGCATCAATGCGCCAGCCTTCGCCAGCAAGCATGGCCTCGACGAGGAACGCGCCATAAGCGCCTTTCTCCATGCAGCGCGGGTGGGCATCTTCGAGATTTCCTGGAATGTTCTGTGCCCCGGCTGTGGCGGCGTGCTCGACACCAACGCCACACTGAAAACCCTGCAGAAGGACGAATACACCTGCGCGCTGTGCTCCGAGGGCTATTCGCCGACCCTTGACGAGATGGTCGAGGTGACATTCACCGTCAGTCCCCGCGTGCGCAGGATTGCCGCCCACAATCCGCACGAACTGCCGTTGATGGAATATTTCCGCCAGATCTACTGGGGGTCCGGCGTCGATCTGCCGGAAGAGGATTTCGCGAAAAAGATGGAAGCGTTCTCGCTGGAGGATATCGAGCTTGCCCCCGGTGAAAAGGCGGTTCTGCCCATACAGCTTCCGTCGGAATTCATCATCGTCTTCGAGCCGGTCACCCATTCAGTGCAGTTCATCGACGGGAAGGGCGAACCAACAAAAGAGCGCCGAAGCCTCTCTTTGCTCTTCGACCGCGACCATGTCCAGAACCAGACGCTGGAGATGCAACCCGGCCCGTTGCGCATTTCGCTGGAGAACAGGACCGACGCCCGCGTGCTGCCGACGGTCTTCATCGCCGGCCAGCTATTGCATGATTTCCTGAGCAAACGCCGGCCCTTCCTGACCGCCAAGCGCCTGCTCACCAACCAGACGTTCCGCGACCTCTATCGCACGGATACACTCGACATCAACCAGCGCCTGAAGATCACCAGCCTGACCTTCCTGTTCACCGACCTGCGCGGATCGACCGAGCTTTACGAGCGGGTGGGCGACCTTTCAGCCTTCGATCTCGTGCGCGTGCATTTCCAGGTTCTGCACGAGATCGTCGCGGCGGAGGCAGGCGCGGTGGTGAAGACGATCGGTGATGCGGTGATGGCGACCTTCGCGACACCTGATCGTGCGATTGCTGCGGCCCTCAGGATGCGCGATGCCATGCGTGCGCTCAACGACAAGAGCGGGCGCGAGGATCTGCTGCTCAAGATCGGAGTCCATGCCGGCCCCTGCATCGCGGTGTCTATGAACGAGCGGCAGGACTATTTCGGCCAGACGGTCAACATTGCTTCGCGGGTCCAGAACCTTGCCAACGCACAGGCGATCTTCGCCACTCGTGCGGTGGTCGACGACAATCTCACCGCCGATCTGTTGCACCGGAACGCGCTGACGCCCGTGCCCCACGAGGTCTCGCTGCGCGGCATTGAGCGGGAGATAGCAGTGTATACGATCCCCTGAAGATTTGGCCCCCGAAGATTTGGGTCGTCTAGCGCCTCACACGCGCCTGCAGACAAAATAACGATCGGCGGGCACCGAAGGCGGTGGCGGGAGGCGTTGCAACAGCGGGTGATCGAGCGGCGTGCCGCTGACCGCTATGCCACCCACGCGAAGCAGGCGCGCGATCAGATCGGGAAGCCAGGTGGAGGTCACTGCATCGCGATCATCATAGCCGGTGCCGATGTCGGCATGAACAAGAGCCGCATCGATGCCAATGAACCTGCTCGCCGTCTCGCGTATTTCGCCGAGCACGAGGTCTTCAGCTTCGGGAATTGAGCTGGCGTGTGCGCCAAGTTCGCGGTCGAACACCACGATCCGGCGTCCGGGCAGGCGCTCGCGCAGATGGTGGAACGTCCGGCCATTGCCGAGGCCGAGCTCGAGCACCAGCCCTTCCATTTTCGCCACCTCGGGGCAAACTTGATCGAGAATGTCGCGCTGTGCGGTCATCCTGCTGATGAAATTCTCGAGGCGAGTCATATGCGTTTGTGTGTCCTGAAACCAGTTCAAGAGATCGGCAATGCCCCCGACCAGAACGGTTCACGGGTGAAACCCGAGGGCGACGTGTTAAACCCCGATCGCGTCTCGCCACATATAGAAGCGAACGATGAACACTGCAATAACCGAACAGGCTGCCGACAAGGATCATACCGGGTGGAGTCGGCGGCGGAATAGCGATCTCACTTGTAGGGGTCTGCGGCGTCGCGCAGCCCGTCGCCGAGGAAGTTGAACGCCAAGATGACGAGAATGACGGGGAGCATCGGCAAAAGCAGCCATGGATAGAACGCGATGACGCTGACGCTGCGCGCCTCGGTGAGCAGGATGCCCCAGCTGGTTATCGGCGCCCTCAGGCCTAGCCCGAGGAAGCTCAGCGCCGTCTCGCCCAGGATCATGCCGGGTATGGAGATCGTCGCCGTCGCGATCAGATGCGACATGAAGCCGGGAATGAGATGCCGCCCGATAATGCGGCTGCTTTTGGCGCCCATCAATTGCGCGGCCAGAACGTAATCCTCCTCGCGCAAGGCTAGAAGCTTTGAACGCACGGCCCGCGCCAGTCCGGTCCAGTCGAGCAGCCCGAGAATGACGGTGATGCCGAAATAGATCAGGATCGGACTCCAGGTTATCGGCATGATCGCAGCAAGAGCCAGCCATAGCGGAATGCTGGGGATCGATTGCAGAACTTCGATTACCCGTTGAACGATCAGGTCGAAGATACCGCCGTGATAGCCGGCCAGTCCGCCGATCACAATGCCGAGCAGGAAGCTGAAACTGATGCCGACGAGGCCGATTGTCAGTGAAATGCGTGCGCCATAGATGATGCGCGAGAGCACATCGCGCCCCAGCCTGTCAGTGCCGGCCAGAAAGAGCTGGCCGTTTTCGGCAGGGCAGACAAAATGCCTGTCACCTTCGATCAGACCCCAGAATCGGTAACTGTCGCCCTTGCAGAAGAAACGGATCCGCTGAACATCATCCTGTTTCTCGATGTAGTTCCGCTTGAGCGTGTCCATATCCAGCTTCATCTGGCGGCCATAGACGAACGGCCCAACGAACTGGCCGTTGTGGAACAGGTGCACCCGCTGCGGCGGCGAATAGATGTAGTCCATGTTGCGTGTGTGCAGATCGTAGGGCGCCAGGAACTCGCAGATCAGTATCCCGAAATAAAGCGCTGCCAGGAATATGCCGGATATAACGGCAAGCCGGTGCTTTCGGAATTTCCACCACATCAGCCGCAACTGCGACGCCTGAAAGACCTTCGACTGCTCCGGCGTCATCGCCTCGACCGACTGCAGGTCAATGGGCGCGATGGAAACGTAGTGTTGCAGTGGAGCACCTGGAGCGGGCAGCGGCGAAAGCGTGTTCATTTGGTGCTGCCGCCCTGCAAACGAATTCGTGGATCAAGCAGCGCCAACGCCAGGTCGGAAATCAGGACACCGATGACCGTCAGGAAGGCGAGAAACATCAGGAACGACCCTGCCAGATACATGTCCTGGCTTTGCAGCGCCTTGATCAGCATCGGCCCGGTCGTTTCCAAAGACAGCACGATCGCCGTGATTTCGGCGCCGGAAATGATGGCCGGCAGGATAGAGCCGATGTCGGAAATGAAGAAATTGAGCGCCATGCGCAGCGGATATTTGACCAGCGCCTTGAACGGATGAAGTCCTTTGGCGCGCGCGGTCACGACATATTGCTTGTGGAGCTCGTCGAGAAGATTGGCGCGCAACCGCCTGATCATGCTTGCCGTGCCCCCGGTGCCGATGATCAAGACCGGAATCCAGAGATGGGCGAGGATCGACTTCGCCTTGGCCCAGCTCATCGGCTCGCCGAGATATTGCTGGTCCATGAGATGGCCGATGGATGTGCCGAACCAGATGTTGGCGAAATACATCAGGATCAGCGCCAGCATGAAGTTCGGAATGGCAATGCCGAGAAGGCCGAAGAAAGTCAGGCCGTAGTCGCCCCAGCTGTATTGATGCGTGGCGGAGTACATGCCGATCGGAAAGGCGATGAGCCAGGTGAAGATGATCGTGACGAAGGAAACCAGCACGGTCAGCCACATTCGGTCCCCGACGACGTCGCGGACCGGCATCTCATATTCGAAGGAATAGCCGAAATCGCCGCGCAGCATCCCGCCGACCCAGTAGAAGTAGCGAATGACCGGTGGCTGGTCGAAACCATAGTCCTTGCGCATCATCTCGATGCGATCGGAATCCACCGCTTCGCCCAGAGCCCGAAGCTCGGCAACATGGCTGTCGAAATAGTCGCCTGGTGGAAGTTCGATGATCGTGAACACCAGTGCCGATATGACCAGCAGCGTTGGAACCATTACGGCGATGCGCCAGACAAGATATCGAAGCACGCTCAGGACTCTCCAAGCCAGAATGTATCCGGCATGTAGACACCGAAATAGGCGGTCGGGTCATAGCCGTAGAGCGCCTTGTCAGGCAGATTGCGCAGCCGCGAGGACACCAGGACCGGCTGATGCGTTCCGTTCACGGTGCCGATCGAAAACACCTGATCGGTGTAGATCGACAGCATCGAATTCCAAATTTCGGCGCGCTCCGTGGCTTCGGTTGATGCGTTCCAGCGCTTGAGCAAAACCATCAGCTCGACCACAGGCGGAAGATCGGGCGCCTCACCGAGCTTGCCATGAGACAAGTAGTGAGCACCCCAGAGCGGCCATTGCAGCTGGTCGTCGATGGTGGGGGCCAGCTGGTACGGGTTCATGTCGGCGGTCGGCACGCCATTGTCGATGCCCGACCACATCGACATCATGATCTGGCCGCCAAGCGCGCGGCTGCGGAAGATATCGCGCTGCGAAGTCCGGATGAACAGGGCGATCCCGATCTTGCGCCAGTGATCGGTGATGAGTTCGAGCGCGTCGGTTTCCAGCGTGCTTTCGCCGGCCGTTTCCACTATGATCTGCGCAGGGCGCCCATCGGGAAGTATCCGCAGGCCGTCATCGTCACGCGTCTGAAGCCCGACCTCGTCGAGCAAGGCATTGGCCTGGTCGGGATCATGGGCGACCCAGGCTTTCGCGAATTCCGGCCGGTAGAGCGGGCTCTCCGGCAGGACCGTATCGGCACTTTCCTGCGCCAGTCCGTAGAACACGGCCATATTGATCTCGCGCCTGTCCACAGCGAGCGAAAGTGCGCGGCGCACGCGCACTTCACGCAAAAGGCCACGCCACGTCCGGTCGGCACAATTCAGATTGGGCAGCAGCGCCAGCCGCGAACCCTGTGTGCGTTTCCAGAGATGCATCTTCACCGGGTAGCGCTTCTCCGCGTCCTTCAGGAAGGAGTAATCGCTGAAGTCAATTCCCATGCTTTGCAGGTCGCTCTCGCCCGCACCGGTCTTGGCGGAGATGATCGCCGACGAACTGACATTCATGACGATCCGGTCGACATAGGGCAGTTGCCGGCCATTCTCGTCTATTCGATGAAAGAACGGGTTGCGCTCGAAGACGAATTGCTCGGCCGGCGGCTTGGTCCGGTTCCGCCAGGGATCGAGCGTCGGCAGTTCCGGGTTCTCCGGGCGATACTGCCGCGACATGCGGATATGCAGGAGCGTCCATTTCTTGGCCCGGTTCTCCTTCATTAGGCCGGCGAGCCGGAATGGATCCTGGTATTTCTTGTGGAACTGCTTGAGATAGGCGGCCGGCAGAACAAGCGGCAGCGGCGAAGCAGCAGCAAGCTTGGGCAGGAAGTCGGGATTGGGCGCATCCCAACTATAGCGGACCGTCGACGGATCGACGATCTCGAAGCGCGGCGGCTTGCCGTCCGCCAGCAGGGCCGGCGCAAGCCCGCCTTGCGAAAGCTCATCGTTCAGCCAGACATCTTCCCAGCAATAGCGAAAATCCTCCGGTGTCAGCAGGCTACCGTCAGACCATTTATGCCCTTCCCGCATCTTGAAAGTGAAGACGCGATCATCCGCTACGTCGAAACTTTCGAGGATGTCGGGTTGCAAGTTAAGCTTTTCGTCGTAGCCGACCAGGCGAGCATACCCGTAGATCGTCATCATCCGGATATCTTTCTGGCTGCCGATGATCGTGCGCAGCGTGCCGCCATACTGGCCGGGCTGCCGCCCCATCGCGGCGAGGTTCAACACGCGCGGGCTCTTGGGCAGGCGTTCGGCGAGTGCCGGCAGCGCCTTGGCCTTCAGCAGCGGCTGAAGAAATTCCGGCTCCAGATCGCCGGCGCGCAACGTGCCCGGCAGAAATGCCGAAGCCATGAGACCAAGGACGGTGCGCCGGCCGATCAATGGCGTAGCTCGCTGACATCGGCCGAACGCCGGGCCAGCACGAGGTGGCCGCCGCCAAGATCGAGCGGCGATAGCATATCCTCGTCGCCCTCGTCGCGGAATTGCGGTCCCCATGCGCTGGTGTCGGAAGCGCCGCTGAGCTGCAGCGTCTTGAAATCCATCGGCCTGTCGAGATCGGGGAAAGGTACTGCGGCAACCAGGGAGCGGGTGTAGGGGTGGACCGGTTTCCTAAGCAGGATTTCGCGCGGCGCGAGCTCGACGATACGCCCGCCGCACATCACAGCGATGCGGTCTGCCATGTAGTCCACCACCGCCAGGTTGTGGGATATGAACAGGTAGGTCAGGCCCAGTTCCTTCTGCAGATCCTTCAGGAGGTTCAGGATCTGCGCCTGGACAGAGACATCGAGTGCCGAAACCGGCTCGTCGCAGATCAGTAGTTCAGGCCCCAGCGCCAACGCGCGCGCGATGCCGATACGCTGACGCTGCCCGCCGGAGAAACTGTGCGGATAACGCTTGATGAAGCGCGGATCGAGCCCGATTGCCTGCATCAGGCTCTTGACCGTGGCGAGTCGGGACGCGGCATTGCCACGTTGATGGATTTCCAGCGGCTCGCTCAAGATGTTCTCAACCGTCATGCGAGGTGAAAGCGACGAAACCGGATCCTGGAAGACCATCTGGATTTTCGCGCGCAGCATGCGCAAGGCGTCTCTCTCGGCTTCCAAGACGTCGATCGGTCCATCGCGGCCGTTGAAAATCACAGAGCCGCCGCTAGGGGTGACAGCCCGCATGAGGATCTTGCTGACGGTGGTTTTACCGGAACCGCTTTCGCCGACCAGACCCAGGCACTCACCCCGCCTGATATCGAAGCTCACGCTGTCCACGGCGCGAACAGAGGTTTGATGAGCCCCGCTGAACCATCCGGACTTGCGGGTGGTGAAGGTCTTTTTCAGATCCCTGACCGACAGCAGGATGTCGCCCGGCCCCTTCGACGCCGGCGCCGTCTGCTTGCCGAGCAGGTTGCCGACATTCACCGGCACCTCGCGGAGCGCTTTTAGCCTTTCGCCAGGCTTCAGATCGAAATGCGGAACGGCTGCCATCAGGCCCTTCAGGTAAGGGTGACCTGGCCGGCGGAATATCGCCTCGACAGGTCCCGCTTCCATGATCTCGCCATGGTAGATGACCACCACCTCGTCGGCGACATTGGCGACCACGCCAAGGTCGTGCGTGATCAGTAGCATCGCCATGTTCAGCTTGGTCTGAAGCTCGCGCAGCAATTGCAGGATTTGCGCCTGGATGGTGACGTCCAGCGCCGTCGTCGGCTCGTCGGCGATCAACAAGGCGGGCCGGCAGATAAGCGCCATCGCGATCATGGCGCGTTGACGCAATCCTCCCGAAAGTTCAAAGGGATACATGTCATAGGCGCGCTTGGGATTGGGAAAGCCGACAAGGCCGAGCATTTCCTCGGTCCGCGCCTTGCGCTCCGCCCGAGCCATGGGCGTATGAATCTGCAGGGATTCGCTGACCTGGTTGCCGATCGTGTGCAGCGGCGACAGCGATGTCATCGGCTCCTGAAAGATCTTGCCGATGCGGCTGCCTCTCAACGCCCGGATATCGGGTCCGTCACGCGGCATCTGCAGGATATCCTGCGTCGTGCCGGGCTTTTCAGGATCGGAAAACAGGATACGGCCGCGAACATGGGCCGTGTTCGGCAAAATGCCCATCACTGCCTGGCTGATAACCGATTTTCCGGATCCGGACTCGCCCACAAGCGCGGTAACCTTGCCGGGCAGGACGCGAAGGTTTGCACGCCTGACGGCATGCAACGGTCCCCCGATAATGGCAAAAGAGATGCCAACATCCTCGATCCGTAGCAGATCAACGCCCGAATTCATTCTCACCAGCCCCACTCTGGCAGGTCCAAAAGGCGAGACTAGCGCATTGCCAGCCTAGAGCAACTTGGATTCGAAACAATCGCCAGTTCGCTGGCGGAACTGGCGACCGGACTGCATCAAAGGCGTTCGTATCAGATCGTGGCGGTTACTGGAGCTTCCTCGCGGCGCCCGCCGACAGCCGCGCTGCATCGCGATGAAGCAGCATGACCTGCTCGGCGTCGGATATTCGGTCGTAAATCGGCTCCAGCGTGCCGTCCTCATCGAGTGCGAGAGCACCCGACAGATCGGGTGAAAGCACCGTCAGCTTCTGTTTGATACCCGCCAGTCCCTCCTTGCCGAGCGTCAGCCAGCTGTTGGCGCCGCAATAGCCGGCGAAGTCCTTACTGGCGAGAATGCTGTGCGGATATTTCTTGGTCAGGGTCTGGAGGCGCTGGACCTCGTTTACGGCCGAGCCGAAGACAGAGAATGTTAGCCGGTCGGTAAGTCCGACATTGCCGAACATCACATTGCCGACATGCAGGCCGATGCCAAATTTTATGTCGCCCAATCCCTGCTCCTTTCTGCGCAGATTGAGATCCATCATGCGCGCGGTGGCCTTGTGCGTTGCCGCAAGAGCAGCCTGGCAGGCGATCTCGGACTGCGCACGGTGCCTTTCGCAAGGGAAGACGGCAATAAAACCATCACCTATGAAACTCATGATCTGCCCGCCTTTGCGATTGAAAGGTGCAGCAATGGCATCGAAAAACTGGTTCAGCGTATCGATGTAGATTTCGCGGCCGGAAGTTTCGGCAAGCCTTGTCGACCCGCGCATATCGGCCATGACCAGTGCGGCCCGGATTGTATCGCCCTCGCCGCGCTTGATCTGGCCGTCCAGCACGCGCCTGCCGGCGTCGCCGCCGAGATAAGTGGTCATCATGTTGTCGGCCAGCTTGGTGAGCACCGCCATCTTGGTTGCGATAGCGAGATGGTTCTGGATGCGCAGCAGCGCTGAAATCATGCTATCGCTGAAGCCTGAAGCGCTGTCGGTGGACCAGGACCCGATCATGCCCTGACTGGTATTGCCGTTGAAGGGATGGACGAAAGCCATGTAATCGGTCACGCCCATAAGCGTGAGTTCGTCGAAAATAGGAAATTCCGACGGCACCGACGGGTCGAGCCGGCGCCTCAGATGGTCGAGCTTGTTGCTGAGCAGATGGTAGTATGGGCTGGTCAGGAATCTGTCAGAATGAACGCCGTCCTTTTTGCGGAAGCCTTCCACTTCCATGCCCTGGCCGCGAAGCCAGGTGAAGCCAAGCGCGTCATAAAGCGGATGAAGCATCGAAAAGCTCAAATGCACCCGCTTCAACGGCAGGCCGGCAGCAGCCAGCCGTTCACAAAAGCCCTTTACCAATGTTTCCAGGTCGTCGCCCGCCAGCGCCGATTGGGTCAGCCAATCGGCAACCTTATCCATGAGAATGGTGGAAATTTCTGCTTGCGCTGTGCTCATGCTATCTCGAGACCCGTCGAAGACGAGCCATTCTCCTTTCTAACGACACCAAGATAAGACCCTCGAAGTCAATGGTGTCCTTTGGCGGCAAAAGCCGGCGAAGGGGCATTATGTGGCGAGGCTGCCGGCGGAGTGCAATCATGATCCTGCCATCAGGTAAAAAATTCGCCGGCTCAGACGCCGTCAGGCCTTCACCACAGTCTCTCGGGCTAGCCCGAGGCGGCCAAAAACATTGCGTGTGTCGACGATCAGAAGAGCGTGATCAGCGATCGCCTGATAGTCGATCGCGTCGTGGTCGGTTGCAATGACGACAGCGTCGAAATCCTTCAAGGCCGCCTCGGTCAATTCGACCGAGCGCCGCCCCTTGATCGCCATATGCTCCCGTGTGGTCGGGATCTCGGTAACATGCGGATCGTGGAATTCCGCCTTGCCGCCCCATTCCTCGATGAGTTCAATGAGCCGCAATGAGGGGCTTTCGCGGATGTCGGGCACATTCTTCTTATAGGCGAGCCCGATGATGAGAATGCGCGAGCGGCTGAGCGCCTTGCCGCAGCGCCGGTCCAGCGCCTTCGCCAGTTCATCGACCACATGACGCGGCATGGCCGTGTTGATCTCTGCCGCCAGTTCGATGAAGCGGGTCGGCAGTTCGTATTCGCGCGCTTTCCACGTCAAGTAGAAGGGATCGATCGGAACGCAGTGCCCGCCAAGTCCGGGGCCAGGATAGAAAGGCATGTAGCCGAAGGGCTTGCTCTTTGCCGCCTCGATCACCTCCCAGATGTCGATGCCCATCGCACCGAGCACGACCTTCAACTCGTTGACCAGGGCTATGTTGACCGAGCGGAAGATGTTTTCCGTCAGCTTGACCGCCTCGGCGGTCGCCGTGGTGGAAACCGGAACGACGGTCTTGACCACGCCCTGGTAGAAAGCCTGCACGAGCGTCGCCGCTTCAATGCCGTCGCCTGCCACGATCTTGGGGATCGTCGCGACTTCAAAGCTACGATTGCCGGGATCCTCGCGTTCGGGCGAGAAGCCGAGGAAGAAGTCTATCTTCGACTGCAAGCCGGTTTCTTCCAGTATGGGCTTGATCACGTCGTCGGTGGTGCCGGGATAGGTGGTCGATTCCAGCACGATGAGTTGGCCGAGACGCAGATGCTTCGCGATGGTGCCTGCCGTGTTCCTGACAAAGGAGAGGTCCGGCTCACGGTTTTTCGTCAGCGGTGTCGGAACGCAGATGATGATGACATCGCAGACGGCCAGTTCGGCAAAATCCGCAGTGGCGCGGAACCGTCCGTTCGCCACCTGGCCGGCAAGGGCTGTCGATGCCACCGCCTCAATGTAGGATTGGCCGTTGTTCAGGTTCTCGACCTTCTGGGCTTCGATATCGAAGCCGGAAACCGGGAAGCCGGCGCGTGCGATCGCAACCGCCAGCGGCAACCCGACATAGCCCAGTCCAATCACGCCGACTTGCGCGGCGCGCGTCGAAATCCGGTTCAGAAGACGGTCATATGTCGATCGTGAGGCGTCCAAAAATCTGCTTTCCGTCAATTCGGACAGGCCGTCCGCTCCCATGGCGAGGCTCACCTGGTTCCCCAAGAACCCCGAGGCATATTGCGGAAAATCGATTTCCGCAAGCCGTCGTCAGACCGGCACCTTCGCCTTCAGGCTTGCGGCGGCCATCGCATAGCCGCCGGCGGCGCCATCGATGAAATGAACGTGGTCGCGCTGCAGCGGCGAGGCGACCAGGCATGTCATCAAGGCCGATTTCTGGCGGTGCAGGCCATAGTTGCAGATGCCCGCCTCTTCCGCCTGTTTCAGCCGGTTCTCGATCCGTTGCAACACATCCGCGTCAACGTCGATGGTCATCTTCAAGCCGTCGTCGAACTTCCGGAAATCCGAATTGCTGGCCACGTCGCGTTTGTAGACCTTCGGATCGAAACTGCCGATCGTCCAGCCATACCTGTCGGTGACAGCCGTAAGCGTCATCAGAAACAATATCCACAGCTTCGACAGCCATCGCCATCCTGCCGGCGCCATGGCCCGCGCCTCGATATCGAGGCCGGCGGGCGGAAAACTGAAGCCCGGCCCGTTCACCGGCACCGGGTGGCCATCGCGTTCCTGCCTGCCGGCAAGAGCGATGATGTCGGAAGCCAGAAACTGAAAACCGCGCAAGTCGCGCGACGCCCCCGGTATGGCTATGATCGAGACGATTTCGCCATGCCGGGCTTCGATCGGGTCCCAGCGGCAGGAGAGGCCGGTCAGATCCGGCCGCGCGCCGGCTGGCGCAGGATCGACGCGGTAGCGCCCCGCTTTCATCTCGGCTTCCGCCCAACTGCCGCCACCGCCGGCGAACATGGCATAGAAGACCGCTTCGGAGGCCCGGAACCTCGCCACGCGAACGTCGAGGCCTTGCGCTCTTATATCCTTTATCGGCACGATTGCGGCTCGCAAGGTCAGGTCCAGTTCGTCCGCCACCCATCTCTGGACAACCGCCAGCGCGTTGCGGGTGATCTCCAGCGCCGAGCCGGGAAACGCCACGAGCGCGCCGTCGCCGCCGAAGACAAAGGGAAGATCTTGCCGACCCAGCGCATTGAGCAGCGCCGAAATGACGCTGGCGCCGGCCATATTGACGGTTTTATAGCGCCCAGCCCCGATCGCCTTGGTCGAGCCGACGATGTCGGCGGTGGCCAGCGCCCAGCCATCCGGGAGAGGCCGATAGTTATCGATATCGGCAACGCTTTCGAACTTTGCGAAGACCGGCAAGGAAGCGACAAACGGGTCGGACGCGGCAGCTGTTTCCATGAGCATCAGATAGCACATTCCACTGCTTGAGGGTGAAGTCGATCATGCTTCGAAATTGACTTGCACAGGCATTCCGATGATAGGGTCCGGCGATGCGAATTGCCTTCTACGCGCCGCTGAAGTCGCCCAATCATCCCGTTGCCTCCGGCGACCGCCAGATGGCACGGATGCTGGTCAAGGCGCTGGAGCATGGAGGGCATAGCGTCGAACTAGTATCCGAATTGCGCTTCTATCTACGCGAACCGGAGTCGAAAAGTTTCGCTGCGCTCAAGATCGAGGCCCGAGAGGAAGCCGCGCGGCTGACAAGGCTTTGGGATCGTGACGGCAAGCCCGATCTGTGGTTCTCCTATCATCCCTATTACAAGGCGCCCGACCTGATCGGACCCGAGCTGGCGTCGGCCTTTGCTATCCCCTATGTGACAGCGGAAGCCTCCTATTCGAGGCGGCGCAACGTCGGTTTGTGGGGCGATACCCAAGCGTTGGTGGCGCGAGCCGTCGAACAGGCAGCGCTGAACATCTGCTTCACGCAAAGGGATCGTCATGGACTGACAGATGCGATTCCCGACGCCGCTCTCGGTATGCTTTCGCCCTTCATCGACACATCGGAATTCCGGGAAATGCCGGCAAGGGGTTGTCCGACGCGCCTCGTTACCGTCGCCATGATGCGCCCGGGCGACAAAGTCGAAAGCTATCGCATGCTGGCGCAGGCGCTCGGTCCGATCGGCCACCTGCCCTGGACCATGTCGGTGGTCGGGGATGGGCCTGCCCGTGACGAGATCAAAGCGCAATTCGCCGGCTTGCCCGCCGACCGTATCGAATGGCTTGGCGCGATTGAGCCAGCCGCCGTGCCGGACGTCCTCTACGGTGGGGGAATTTACGTCTGGCCGGGTTACGGCGAGGCCTATGGTGTTGCCTATCTTGAAGCACAGGCCGCCGGTCTTCCGGTGGTGGCTCAGGACATCGCCGGCGTGCCGGAGGTCGTGCGGGATGGCCAGACCGGGTTTCTTACCCCGGCGGGCGATGTGGCGGCGTTCGCTTCTGCCATTGAAAGGCTTCTGGCCCGTAACGGCGAAAGAACCATCATGGCCGCGGAAGCCAGACGTTTCATCCTCGAAGAACGCTCCCTCGGTGTTGCAGCGGCGCGTCTGGCCGAACTTCTTGCGAGGATCCCGGTTTCATGACATCCGATCAGATCTGGCAGCCCTTGGTGGAAGAACTGGCGTGCCGGCAACGGGCGGACCGTAAGGCAGAGTTCTGGCTGCGTGACGATGACGCCGTGGAGCCGACGCCGGCGCTTGATCGGCTGCTCGACCTCACCGGTGAATTCGCGGTTCCGGTCACTCTGGCCGTCATTCCGGCCCTGACTGGTGAGAAGCTTGTCGCCCGGCTTAACGAGGCGCCGCATGCCACGGTCGCCATCCATGGTTGGACGCACCGAAATCATGCGCCCGAGGACCAGAAAAAGCAGGAGCTCGGCGCGCATCGGCCACGCGAGGTGGTGCTCGATGATCTGGCTCGCGGGCTGTCGCACGTAACCGGCCTGCACGGCGCACGTGCCGTTCCGATGCTGGTGCCACCCTGGAACAGGATCGACGCCGGCTTGGTGTCCGACCTTGGATCGATAGGATTTGCGGCATTGTCGGTCTATGGGCCGCCGAAGCCGGCTTCACTGGCGGTCATCAACAGCAATGTCGACATCATGGATTGGCATGGCACGCGCGGCTGCCGCGATCATGGCTCATTGGTTCAGGCTATCATCGCGCAATTGCAGCGTGCATTCGACGGCGGCGAACCGGTCGGCCTGCTCACCCACCATCTCGTACATGATGAATCGGCCTGGCTTTTCCTCGAACGGCTGTTCACAGTCACAGCACAGACTGAAGCCTGCGCATGGCTTCCGATCAGGACACTGATCGGGCGCAGCGCCGGTAGAGGAAAATAGCTCAGCGCTTTTTGTGCAATGAGACTGGAAATGTGAGCGTCTGGCCATCCCGCGCGGCAAAAGCGCCGGCAAACCTGTCTTTGGCCAGTTTCTCGATCTCGTCCAGTTCCTCGTCGGTGCGTGTCGGATCGTGGTGAAACAGCGCAAGCCCGCGCGCACCGGCCGCCTCACAGAGCTTGGCGCCCTGTTGCCATGTCGAGTGCCCGTAACCGCGGCGGCGTTCCATTTCCTCCTCGGTGTAGGTGCAATCGTAAATGACGAGGTCGGCATCTTCGATCAGGCCGAGCACCGCCTGATCGAGTTTGTCCGGCTCGTGCTCAGTGTCTGTTATCACCGCCACGACGCGGCCGCCCCATTCGACCCGGTAGCCTATGCAGCCGCCCGGATGGGTAAGACTGCCGGTTCGGACCACCACCCCTTCGCGCGGCCGAAGCACGTCTCCGGATACGAAATCGCGATAGTCGAGCCTTGCCTTGCAGAACTCCAGTTTCATCGGAAACCACGGCGGCCGCATGAACTTATCGACCATCTGCCGGGTCGTCATGTGTCCTGCAAGATGCCCGGACCAAAGCGTAACCTTAACGCTCCGGTCATAGATCGGCGCAAAAGACGGCAACCCGATGATGTGATCGTAATGGCAATGGGTGAAAAGCAGGTCGAAATCGGTCACGCCCAGAGCCTGAAGCGCCCCGCCGGCAGGTCGTAGGCCGGAGCCTGCGTCGAATAGAAGCGTATGCTTACCGCATCGCATCTCAATGCAGATTGTGTTGCCGCCATAGCGAGAGAATTCTGGCCCCGATACCGAAATGCTGCCGCGCACGCCCCAAAATCTGACCAGGAAAACGTCGTCGTCCATGCTACCCCTTCGCAGTCCCCGTCGCCCATCGTAGCCAAACAACTGCTGCTAGGCGAGACAGGTTTTCCCGGGTGACCTTCTCAGCAAGAGGCCGGTGCCATCACGACGGGGAGGATCGAGCGGACGTCATCCGTTATTTGGCGCTTCGTGCATCGATCAGATCCGCGGTCGTATGGCTTAGGCGATCGGCAAGAACCCGCAATATCTCGATGGTCATTTCCGGGAACTCCTTCATAAGCCTCAGGAAATGATCCTTGCTGATTCTCAACGCTTCCAGCGGACTTGCCGCTCTGACGGTGGCCGTGCGGGAGCTGTTGCACAATATGGCGATCTCGCCAACAATCGAATTTGGCTCCAGTTCGGCAACTTTTATCGGTCCGCTGTCGGAATCGACCAGGATATCCGCCCTGCCTGAAAGGATGACATAGGCGGCGTCTCCCTCGTCGCCCTGCCGGAAAAGGATCTGGCCGGCACTGTAGCTCACACGATCGGATGTGAACGCAAGCAGCTTGAGCTTTGTCGGCTCGATGGCAGAGAACAAGGGAACGCGTTGCAGCATTCCAACTTCGTCCTTGAGCAGCATTGTCGCAAACCTTCCCAAAATTCGCGTTTGCCAGACTAGAGCAACGGCCGCCCAGATGGAATTAGTTCTGTTTCCCGGAATGGCGAGACGACCACGCGAAAGGCGGCGAGCCCGATGTCGAGCGATCGGGCGATGCCGCCTGACAAATGGGCGCCCGCCAGCCGAAACCAGTAGAGCCGGTGAATTTGCGGCAAATGCTTCGGGTTTCGGCGCGGATGTATTCCCGCTACGCCCTTCGCTGAATCCCTCGACCTTGCAGCAAATTCCCACCGGCAGAATGATCCCATCTGAATGTCCGTTGCTCTATGACAGCAGTTCCTTGAAGATACCGTTCCCTGCCAAAAGTGTCTCGTGTGTTCCGTCTTCCACCAATTGACCCCCGTCGAAGACGATAACGCGATCGAACATCATTGCCATTGCCGGGTTCGTCAGGACCCACACAATTGCCGGTGAATGGCCGTCGCGCCTGGCTTCCTCGAGCACGTTTCGCAGCACCTTATCCTGCATGCGCTGGTCGAGCGCCGACAGCGGGCGGTTGAGAATGAGAAAATCGGGACGCTTGAGCAGGGCCCGGGCAACATCGAGCTTCTGTCGCTGTCCACCGGTCAGCCGCCTGCCGCCGGCTCCGACGTTGAAGTCCAGGCCGACATCCAGAAGTTCGGCGTAAAGCCCCAGTTCGTCAAGAATGTCATAGACGATGGTCCGTATGCCGTCCGGCGCGTCGGGATGGTTGTTGCCCACACGCCCGAACAGGACATTATCCATGACGGTGGCCGCCGCAATGTATTTGGCAGGATCATACCGTTCGATTGCATTTTGCAGCTCGGGCGGCAGGTTTTCATGGAACCGGTTGCGTGCAGCGACGATCTTGCTCATCAGCTCGTCGCTCAGCAGTCCGAAGCGGTGCCGGGGCTCGATATAGGCAAAGCTCAAGGAGACGATCATGGCGCGGTCGCTCTCCGAAACCGCCTCGTAGGGACGGTTCTTGAGCCGTTGCAGCAAGGTTTCGTAGGTGGGGATCTCCTCGGCGCTCATGAAGGCGAGCTGCTGGAAGAACTGGTGATCGGGCGGCAGGTCGGCAAACAGCTCGATCGCCTGTTCGGCGATCTCCATGCCCATTTCGTAGAGCGTGCGGTCGAGGCCGGCTTGCCTCAGCACAGAAGCAAAATAGGGATTGGCCGCTAGAGCCCTGTCGGCCAGTTCGGGGCCGGCGGCAGCGCCGAAGAGCAGGTTTTGGCCGATCGTTGCTTCCTTGTTGTAGGCGCCCGGTTCGAAAGGAACCACCAGTCCGCTCAGCCCTTCGCGTTCCAGCCGGCTTCGCAGCGCCGCACGCAGTTCGACGATCCGCCTGGCAAGCTCCGTATGACGCGTGAGGTCGGCCGAAGAGCGCAAGCCAAGATCCAGAATGTCGCGCGACAGAACAACTGCGTCGAGCACCCGGCGCACGGCTTCAAACAGGTCGTGCGGGCCGGTAGCGCCGGCGGCAGCATAGTCGATCCAGTCGCTGTGGATATCAAGTTCCGGATTGCCCGACCGGCGCGCCTCGTGGACGTTCCAGCGGTGCTGGTCTGCCGCAGCATCGTCATAAGTCACCGATGTCAGCGGCGCATGCTTCAACCCATAGAGCAGGTTATCGCGGAGGCTTGCCTGGAACAGGAAAACATCCGACGAGGCATAAGACATCCGCCGGCCGGTCACTGCTTCGGGGAGTTCAAGCAGGTCGTCGGCGCCCGAAACGACCCTTCCGCTGTCCGGCCAGTTCAACCGCGCGAAGGCTTCTGCAAGCGCCTCGGCTCCACCTGTTGCGGTACTGACCAGCGCCACCGTCTCACCCGGCTTGACCTGGAGGGAGATACGGTCGAGGAGCATTGCACCGCCATCGTCTGCAATGCACAGACCGATCGCCGACAGGGGTTTGGTCATCGGCTCGGGAGCGTCGATCGTCAATGCCCCGATTCTCGGCGCGATGAGACCATCGACGGTGAACTGTTCAACGACCTGCTGGTATTTGACCTGGACATCCTGCCGCGCCTGATCCCAGTCGATCAGTTCCTTCATCGGTCCGGGCAGTTCCTTGTAGGCGCTGATCACGGCCACTAGCTGGCCGACATCCAGCCGCCCCTGGATAACCAGGTACCCGCCTATCATGTAGAACAGAAAAGGCGTGATCTGCGCGAGAAAATTGTTGAGGAACTTTACCATGAATTTCCATTGGTAAAGATCGAAGCGGATCTTGAAGATGAGCCCGAGCCGGGCAGCTATGTCGGCGCGCTCGTAGTTTGATGTATCGTGGACGTGAACCGCGCCGATGCCGTCGACGATTTCGCCAATCCGGCCCGAAAGCGCGCGCGCCGTCAACTGCCGTTGGCGCCCGAGCACTATCAGCCGCCGCCGCATTCGCGGGATGAGCACGATCTGGAACGCCACGATCACGGCGGCTATCATTCCGAGCCAGAAGTTCTGGATCATGATGAACAGCATGGCCGTCAGCGCCTGGCCGCCGAGCAGCACCGGCTGCACGAAGGCATCGCCGATGAAGCCGCCCAGCGGCTCCACCTCGTCCTTCACCATGGTCGCCACTTCGGCGGATTTCACCCGCTTGAAGTAAACCGGCGGAAAGCGCAGCACACGATCGAGAAGATCGAAGCGGATACGCCGCAGCATGCGTTCGCCGAGGCGGCCCTTGTAGGTGTTGATGTAGAGTTTGAACAGGCCGTTGATAACGACTAGCAAGAGGAAGACAATGCTCAGGGCAAACAGCGTCTCCTTGCGGTCGAGCTGAAAACCGGAGAAGAACTGGACCTCTCCGATGAACGGCAGGTTGTAGTGCAGCCTCATGAACGGCTGGGTCGCGCCTGGTTGCTCGAAGCCGCTACCTTGGATCGGGCCGTTGACGATCAGCTTCGGCAGGTCGAAGGACATGAAATACGGGATCATCGAAAGCATGACGATCATCAATATCCAGAGCTGCTGCTTCTTGGTGTGCGTCCAGATATAGCGGGCTAGGCTGGGTTCCATATGCGGCTGTGGACCCTTCAGTTGAATGCATGCAGGATGTAAAAGCACCTGCTGGCGAATGGCGTATCGGCAATTTTTTCGTCGCCAACGACAAGCTCGAAGCTGCAGCGCACGGAGATTGTCCTGCGCTCGACGATGGCAGGAACCTGCGAGGCGGCGCGATCCAGTTCCGGCGCATGGTCGATGACAACGCCGTGGGCATTGTTGATCAGCGAAGAAAGCCTCTGGCCAAACGGTTCGCGGCTTCCGTAGGGTTCTGGCGAATAGCCGAGCAGCACGAGGCCGCAGCTGCGCCGCTGGTGCTGGCGGATGGACGCCGATGGTCCGGACAGATGCAACAGGCTCTCTCCGGCACCGGGCAATGGCGAAGCGGCTTGCTGCATAATCACGTCCGCGAATCAACAGCCTTGCGGGAGGCAAGATTGCGTTGTGTCGCCCGAAATCCCAACATACAAGACAAATATGATGGATGTCACGCAGCCACGCAATGCCGGCATGGACTGGCACGAGCAAGCCTTGGACCTCACGCGGGGAATTGCTGCCTATGTCAACTGCCCTCTCGTGGCAGGGCTGGCGCGCGTCATCGCCAAGCATCCGAAGGCCGATATCGCAAACGCCTTCAACCACAAGCAGGTCGCCTGCAAGATGTGGGCGCTCGACAGGTTGTTCGAAAGCTGCGGCGGTCGGTTCGGGCGCGTATGGGTTCTGGGCGGATGGTACGGCGTATTGCCTGCAATGCTTTTCAAGGACGCCCGCTTCGACATCGCGGCGGTCGACAGCATCGACATCGATCCCGAAGTCGCGCCGGTCGCGCGGACCCTCAACCGGGAAGCCGGCGACCGGTTCCGGGCGCTCACGGCAGACATGTACGTACTCGACTATGCGGCCGGGCGGCCCGACCTGGTGGTCAATACGAGCTGCGAACACATAGCCGACCTGCCCGCCTGGCTTGCTCTGCTTCCGCGGGGCACGAATGTACTGTTGCAATCGAACGATTATTTCAGCGAGCCGACGCACATCAACTGCGTGGCTTCACTTGCAGCCTTTGAAGCAATGGCGGCGCTACGGGAGGTGCGGTTCTCCGGCGAACTGCCGACAAAAAATTATACGCGCTTCATGCTGATTGGAACTGTTTGATGCATTTCGCCCAAAGCATGCCCTCGGGCCCGACCCGAGGGTGCGTAGCGGTTTTGGGACAACGATATGCATAAGACAACGACCTGAGCGCGTCGCGCGAATCTCACCAGACGCGACGGGCGTATGATCTATCGTCTGTTCGATCATGAACTTTTCCGAAACCGGGACCCACTTTTAGGGACCATTGTTCTATACCGCTCGCGCAGAATTTGCGCCGACCGACGCGCGCCTTCCAGATCGAGACGATGCGCGGATGGCGTCGGTCCCACAAGCGCCTGTTCGATCGCTTGCCCCAAACGTTCAGGCGTTAGGTCCTTTTCCATCAGCATGGTCGCAAGACCGAGTTCTTCGAGCATCAGGGTGCGAACCGTCTGTTCGGTTTCCCCGCCGGCGGCAAATGGAACGAGCAGGGAGCGACAACCTGCGCGCAGGACATCGCAGACCGTGTTGTAGCCCGCCTGCGAGACCGACAGGCGGGCGCCGGTCAGCAGGCTGGCGAAATCCTCGCGGAACCGGAAGATGGACAGGCCCGGCGAGGCATCCCGTGCGATCGCGTCGAACTCGTCCTTCGGCAGGTTTGGGCCGGTGATCAAACACCATTTCCAAGCGTTGTTGGCATTCCGCGCCGCTGCGATGGTGGAGCTGACAAGGCTCTTTCCGGCAGCCCCGCCGCCAACCGACACCAGAACGTCGAAGCGCTCGGAGGCCGCGGGCGATGGCGGCGCGGCAACGAGCCCTGTGTAGGTGACCTCGGCTTTGATCGCCCCAGCCAGTGGAAATGTCTTGTCGATGGTTGCGAAAGCCGGATCGCCGTGGATCATGACAAGGTCGAAATGCCTGTTGATGAGATCGACCGTTTCCTCGTTTCGGCCCGGCTTGACGCGCTCCTGAAGGATATCACGGACGGACGTCGCCAGCAGCGGTCTGGGTGACGTCGCGTCGATGGCCTCGATCAGCGGCAGGAGTTCGAAACGCATCTGCCGGCGTCCAAATGGAAACGCCTCGACAATGACGATATCAGGCCTGCAATCCCGGAATGCCTGCAGCAGCATCTCTGAACGCCATTTCTTGAAATCATCGTCGATGGGTTTGCCTTGCAGGTCGACAAGTCCGGAAAATCCTTCATCACCGGAGGTGACAGGCGGCAGGGTTACAGATTTTACACCCAGTCCCGGAAACCCCGCGATCGGCGCTCCGCCGGTCACGACGGTTACGTCAAACCCGTCATCGACCAGAGCCGCCGCAATGCGGCTGGCGCGCGCGAGATGGCCGATACCGAGCAGGTGCTGGACATAGAAGAAAGCGCGCAGCCGCTTCATTCGGCGGCCCGCCACTCCCGCTCGAACAGTTCCTTGAGCTGTCCAATACTTTCCATATGATCGAAATTGCCGCGCACGCGCCGCTCTGCGGCGTCGCCGAGGCGGGCGCGCAGCACGGGATCACGGATCAGGCGCTCCAGCGCCTGTGCCAGGGCAATTGGGTTTTCCGTCGGAACCAGCAGCCCGGTTTCATCCGGCGATAAAAGCTCCGGCACGCCGGAAATATCGGTCGACACGCAGGCAAGCCGCTGGCTAGCCGCCTCCACCAGAACATTCGGCAGACCGTCCCGGTCGCCATTTGCGGTGATCCTGCAGGCCAGGGCGAAGATGTCGGCGCAGCGGTAGTGCTCAAGCACCTCCTCCTGCGCAAGCGCGCCTTTCCAGGAGACGCGACCATCCAGTCCGAGCTTTTGCGCCAGCGTCCTGAACCGTTCCAGTTCCTCGCCGCCGCCGATATGCTCGAAACGCCACGCCAAATCACCAGGCAAGAGGGCAAGGGCCTCCAGCAACGTATCGTAACCTTTCTTTTCAACGGCGCGCCCGACACTCAGAACGATAACCGGTTCGTCCGGCGCCGAGCCGTCATGCTGTTTTCGCGCCTCGCCGAAACTGCCGAAGCGATCAAGGTCGAGCCCATGATAGCTCAGATGCACAGACGAGTTGCCGTTAGCGAGTTTTTTCAGACGGTCGAAGCCGGTTTTCGTGCAAGTGACCGTCCAGCGCGCCGAGGAAAGCTTGCCAGCCAGATCCCAGTCCGCCGAAGTCCAGATGTCCTTGGCGTGGGCCGAGCAGCTCCAGGGCAGGCCACGAAGCTGGCTGGCATAGCGCGTCACCGATGCCGGTGTGTGCGCGAAATGTGCATGCAGCCAGCCCGCGCCTTCCGGCCATTCGGCCGCCAGCACGAGCGCTTGCCCGAAGCGGCGCGCGCGATTGCGCGTAAAGTCGCGGCGGATATCGGTAGCCAGCGATCGGAGCGCGCGCCAGAAGCCCGGCCGCAGCAGATAAGCAAACAGCGAGCGAACCACGCGTAGCGGCTCTTCATGCAGATATTCCGGCAGATAATGGACGGGCGCTTTGATCTCGTCATGCACGGGGTGGCGTTTTGCGTCGGTCGGCCGCCTGAGCGAGACCAGTATCAGGTCGAACCCCGCACGCTCCAGACCGAGCAGTTCCTGCGCGATGAACGTTTCCGACAGCCGCGGATAGCCCTTCAGAACCACGACGATCTTGCGATGTTGCAACTCAGTTCATGCCTTCAATGACCGAAAGGTGATGGCCGCCCCGCCGGTCGAGCAGTTCCGCGACGATTTCGGAAATGTGAGGCAGCCCTTCCAGCGTCAGATGCGGATGGCTCTGCGATGGGCCGGGCCGGGCCGGCAGCACCTCCAGTGCATTGGCAAACCGCTGGGAATCCTCGGCTTCTTCCGGCAAAAGCATCTCGATAAGGCCGAGTTCGGCTGCGCGCCGTGCTCGGATCAGTTGTTCCTCGCGGGGCTTGACGCGCGGCACGATCAGCGCCGGCTTGTCGAACGACAGTATCTCGCAATAGGTGTTGTAACCGCCCATCGCCACGACCGCCTTGGCGCCGGCAATCAGCTCTTCCATGCGGTTGTCGAACTCGATGATCCTGATATAGGGGATCTTGGACCCCTTCTTGAGCAGCTTGTTGCGCTTGCGCGCCGGCATGTAAGGCCCAAGCACGATCAGAGCCCTATGCTGCAATTGCGGATCCTGCTGATAGGCATCGATGACGCTGTGGATCAGATCGGCGCCGTCACCGCCGCCACCGGTGGTAACGAGGATATAGTCGCCCTCGGGCCGGTGGCCGGGCAACTCGTTCTTCTGCAGGCTCCGTTGCAGAAAACCGACGAACTTCATCTTTGCCCTGACAGCCGGCGGCACATCCAAACCGGTCAACGGATCGTAGAAATCCGGCGGACCATAGACCCAGACCTTGTCGTAGAACAGGCCTATCTTGCGCATCACATCCCTGCGTGCCCACTCTGCTTCGAGCAGATGCGGGGCGTCCATCACCTCGCGCAGGCCAAGCACGAGCGTGGTGCCCCGCGTCTTGAGGTAGGACAGCGTGTCCTCGATCTCACCGCGCAGGCCGAGCGGTTCCTTGTCGACGATGAAGATATCCGGCCGGAAGGTCTCGGCCGTGTGGCGGATGATCGACTGGCGCATCCTTAGCGTCTCATGCAGATCGATATCCTTTTCCAGCGAGGTGTATTCGCCGTTGCGCAATTTGATGACGCTGGGGATCTTCACGAAGTCGACACGGGCGCGGTAGTCGAAGGCGCCAGCGATAGTCGCACCCGAAATGATAAGCACCTGAAGTCCACGGAAATCCTCGACCAGGGAATGCGCGATCGTCCGGCAGCGCTGCAAATGGCCGAGCCCGAACGTGTCGTGGCTGTACATGAGAATTCGAGCGTTTTGTACGTGCTGGGTCATTGTTGAACGTCTTTTAGAATTCTCGGCTTGAGGACCGTGGACGACCCCGCACGAAACCATCCTCGCGGGTCTACCGACCTGTTTTGAAACATGAGGGCGCAATTTTCAATTCGTATTACCCAAGAGGGTCCATATGCTGAAGCCAGGAAGCTGCGTCTGCTCAGCTGCCCGCTTGCCACGTGGTCCAGAAGAACCTGCATCATTTCATTGGTATTGATCATCTCGGATTCTGGTAGCGGAAATTCGGATAGGGCGGCGTTGGCAGAAATTGACGTTTTCAAGGTTGGGGTCGAGCGTTCGAATCACTTCACCCGCTCCAGTTTCCTTCCGGGGAATCAAACATCGAATAGCCGCGGTTCGGCGCGGCTTTTTGGTTTTTGGGGCAGCACCAAACTGGCTGATAGTGGACCTTTCATATTGGAGAGTCCTCACATTCCATGCTGGCGGGAGGGCGGCTCGAGAGGAATGGCTTCGCTCCTACCTTGGAATCGGGTCACAAGGAAGCGCCAGCGAGCTAAAGCCAGCGCATCCAATTGTGCAATGTCGATTCTTTCCTAACAAGCATGCGGACCGGCAGCCCTTTTTCCTAAAAGAGCACAGCTGCTCGCTTTGTGCTGCCGATAGCAGCGGCGGTCGCTACTACTGAGCCTCTTTTGGCTTGTCTACGAGTTTCTCGACCAGCCGCCGGAGCTCGGAAGGGGTAGTGTGCCCGGCAACAACCAGGGAGCGGAGCGTTTGAGCAGGGAATCAAGCATCGAAAAGCCGCGATTCGCCGCGGTTTTTTCGTTTTCGCGGCAGCACGGCATCACCCAGCAGACGGAGCGAGCTTGTCGCTTCGCCAGCTGCCCGTGGCCAGCAGGCGCTTTGTTCGCCGCGCCAAATACGTCCCCAAGTAGAGTCTAGGACCTTTGCCTTTCAATTTCGGACCAAGGTCCCTTGCGGACAGGTGGATTTAAATCAAACTGGCCGATAGTGGACCTTTCATATTAGAGAGTCCTCATATTCTTTCCTGGCGGGAGGGCGGCTCGAAGGAGGAATTTATGAAAACTCGAACCAGTCTGTTCGCAACGGTCGCCGCTCTCGCCCTTGTCGCGTCTCCAGTCCTCGCCGGACCCGGCGGCAATGGCGGCGGGAAGGGTAACGGCGCAAGCAACGGCAATGGCGGAAATTCGGCTGCGGCTGGATCGCAGGGACACGGAGCCGCAACGTCGGCGGCGGCCAAGGACAAGTCCACTCGGGGAATTGCCCATGCGATGGCTGTCGTTTCTACGACGCCGGCCTCACCGCAGGCCACCCTGTCCTTGCAGGCAGCCTTGGACAAGTTCCTGGCAAGAAAGGCCGATCCGGCAGAGACTTCCGACGACACCTCCGGCGAAATTCCTGACGCAGCCGAATAATATTGCAAATCATGCGCTGCTCGGCGGCGCATCGCACTGTCGAGATTCTTAGCCAGCTGGCAGGCTCCTTCATCTGTTCGGCCGATGCCATGGGTCAAGGAAAAGCCGACATTTGAGTCCGATCCTAAGGGATCCCTGGAACGGTCCTGCCCCTACAGACTGTCCAGAGAGCACCACCGGCTTCGGGCCGGTGGTGCGTTTTTGCGTGGGCGCTCAATTGGCCACTAACCGTGGCCGTTTTGGTTCCGGGCCGACCTGGCTGGGAACTACCTGGCGCCAGCGCCTCTGCGAAAATCCGACGGCGACATGCCGGCCAGCTTGCGAAACGATTTGTTGAAGGCGCTGAGTGAGCCGAAGCCGGAGTCCATGGCGACGCGCAGCACATTGGCGTCCTGGTGCATCAGCAGCGCCTGGGCGTAGCTGAGCCGCAACAGGTTGACATATTCGTTGAGCGTCATGCCGGTCGATTTCTTAAAAATGCTCATCGCGTATTTGGGATGGATATCTGCCGCCGCCGCGATATCAACGCAGTCGATATCGTAGAGAAAATTCTCCGCGATGAAGTCGCACATGCGCCCGACATTGCGCAGGGATTGCTGATCGAAGGGGCTGCCTGTCTCCTGCTCGATCGGAGTTTCGGGTACCAGCCGGTAAGGCTCGAAGCGCACCCGCTCCAGCCGCAGCAACAGCTCGTTGACGGCATGTTCGGCCTTGCCCGGATCGCCCGAGCGGACATAGCGGTTCCAGCGCTCGAAATTGTGGTCGTCCGACCGGTCGGTGGTGCCAGTCACTAGTGTCGCGCCCGTCATCAGCCGGTTGCGAACGTCCGCGGGCAAATGCAGCCGGAAGAAATGCACCAGCGGCAGATGCGCGCCGGCATAGACGGCATCGTCCGATGCGTCGTCCATCTGGTGCGGCAGGCCGCCCCAGAACAGGCACATGTCGCCCGCCGAAAGCGAGATCTCGTGCTCATCCATGCGGTAGTGCACGTTGCCGCGGACGATGAAATTCACCTCGACCTGGGCATGCCAATGCGGCTTCAGCATCACCAGAGGCTGGGTGTGAAACATCTGCAGCAGCAGCGGCAAGCCCTCCACGCTGCTGGCGCCAGGCTGGTAAAACGGTCTTTCCGGCATCTTACTTTCCGCCAATTTTTTATTCCCTTTGTCGCGGACAAGCCTTCGCCAGCGCCTAGTCTAGCCATGCTCGCGAAGAGAGAGCAAATGAAATGGGAGGATTTCAATGCGCATCACACTGACTTGCGCCGCGTTCGCGCTTGCCCTGGGCTCTGCCCCGGCCTTTGCGCAATCCGGCGAAATCACGATCTGGAGCTGGAACGTCGCCGCTTCATCGCTGAAGGCCACCATAGAAGGCTTCAACAAGCAGTTTCCCGACGTCAAGGTCACTGTCCAGGATCTCGGCAACCAGCCGACCTATGACAAGTCGATCGCCGGCTGCGCCGCCGGCGGCGAGGGACTGCCTGATATCGTGACGATCGAGAACGGTGAGGCCGAGAACTACTGGAGCCAGTTCCCGGACTGCTTCGTCGACCTTCACACGCTGGGCTACACGGCCGAAGACCAGGCAAAATTCCCCGATTTCAAGCGCACCGAGCTCGAAGTGGACGACAAGGCCTATGCGATGCCGTGGGATTCGGGCCCGGTCGCGATGTACTACCGCCGCGACTTCTACGAGAAGGCCGGCGTCGATCCCATCTCGATCAAGACCTGGGACGATTTTATTGCCGCCGGCAAGAAAATCCAGGCCGCCAATCCCGGCGTGACGATGACCAACGCCGATTTCAACGGCGACTCCGAATTCTTCCGCATGATTGCCAACGAGCAGGGTTGCGCCTATTTCGCCGCCGACGGCCAGTCGATCACCGTCAACCAGCCGGCCTGTGTGGCGTCGATGACCAAGATCAAGGAGATGAAGGACGCCGGCATCATCTCCTCGGCCGACTGGAGCACCAAGATCACCAACAACACCGCCGGCAAGGTCGCCAGCCAGATGTATGGCGGCTGGTTCGAGGGCACCATACGCACCGAGTCGCCCGACGGCAGCGGCAAATGGGGCGTCTACCTGATGCCGAGCCTTACTGCCGACGGCCCGCGCGCCGCCAATCTCGGCGGTTCGTCGCTCGCCATCACCTCGGTGTCCAACAACAAGGAGGCCGCCTACGCCTACCTGAAATACTCCCTCGCGACCAACGAGGGCCAGATAGCGATGCTGAAGGGCTTCGGCCTTGTGCCGTCGCTGATCTCGGCGCTCGATGATCCCTATGTCTCCGAAGGCCAGCCCTATTGGGGCGGCCAAGCGGTTTGGAAGGACATCCTCGGCACCTTGCCCAAGGTCGTCCCCAGCCGCGGCACGCCGTTCCAGAGCGACGCGGAACTCATCGTCCGCGCGGTGCAGACCAAATATCTGGGCGGCGGCTACCCCGACGCCAAGGCGGCGCTCGACGATGCCGCAAGCCAGATCGCCTCGGCGACCGGCCTGCCGGTCGAAGAGTGAGCTGAACGCGGCTCTCCCTTCTCCCTTTGTGGGAGAAGGCAAGACAGGGCCGGCGCCGACCTCGACACCAGGCCAGTAAACCTAGAAACGAGAAGGCAAGGAGGGCAACGATGCGCTATCAGAACGCCACGGCCTATCGCTTCCTCGCGCCCTATTTGCTGATCTTCTCGATTTTTTGGCTATGGCCGATCATCAGCTCCTTTCTGATCTCCTTCCAGGCGACGCGGACGGTGCCGTGGCGGTTCGCGCCGACCTTCAACTGGGGCCGGCTGATCGGCGATCCGGCCTTCTTCAACGCGTTGAAGAACACTTTCCTTATCCTCGTCATCCAGGTGCCGGTGATGATCACGTTGGCGATCGTGATGGCCGTGCTGCTCAACTCGCCGCTGCTGAAGGCCCGTGGCCTGTTCCGCTTCGCCTTCTTCGCCCCGGTCGTGGTCGGCGAAGTCGCCTATTCCGCGGTGTTCCGGCTGATGTTCAACCTCGATTACGGCATCATCAACAAGCTGCTGAACATCGTTGGCCTGCCCCACATCGACTGGTTTTCCAACGTCACGCCGGCGATGGCGGTCATCATGATCGCGGTGACTTGGCGCTGGGCCGGCTACAACGCCATCATCCTGCTCGCCGGCCTGCAATCGATCCCCCAGGATGTCTACGAGGCGGCGACGCTGGACCGTGTCAGTAAGCTCAAGCAGTTCTTCTACATCACCCTGCCGCTGCTCAAGCCGATCATCGTGTTCTGCGCCGTGCTGTCGATCATCGGCACCATGCAGCTGTTCACCGAGCCGTTCCTGATCACCGAGCGCGGTGGACCGGGCGGCGGCACCGAAACGCTCGGGCTGCTGCTTTACCGCCAGGGCTTCAGGTCTCTCAATTTCGGTTACGCCTCGGCCATCGCCTACACCATGGCCGGGCTGGCGATCGCCATCTCGCTGGTGCAACTGTGGCTGACGAGGGACCCGAAATGAGCTCGCATTCCCCTTCCCGTCGTTCCTCCGCCAGATTGGGACGCAGCATCGCGCTGCATCTCTTCCTGACCCCGCTGGCGCTGATCTGGCTGTTTCCGCTGTGGATGATGGTGATCTTTTCGACCATGCCCGACAGAGGCATCTTCAGCCCCAGCATCGAGCTTTTGCCGCACGGCAGTTTCCTCGACAATGTCAACAATTTGCAGCGCGACACGAATTTCATCGGCGCCATCGGCATCTCCGTCTCGGTGGCGGTGACCTATACGTTCCTGTCGGTGCTGCTCACTTCGATGGCCGGCTGGGCGCTGGCGCGCTACCAGTTCTTCGGCAAGGGCGTGGTCGTCGCGATCATCCTCGGCACCATCACGCTTCCCTATGCTGTCGTGCTGATCCCGCAATTCATCATGGTGGCGCGCGACTTCAAGCTCGCCAACACCTGGGTGGCGCTGATCGTGCCGCCGCTCTTCAATTCGCTCGGCGTGCTGTTCATGCGACAGAGCTTCTCGATGATGCCGGGCGATCTGTTCGACGCCGCTCGGGTCGAGGGGGTCAAGGAATGGCGGATCTTCCTGTTCGTAGCACTACCGCTGGCGCGGCCGATGCTGGCGGCTCTCGCCATCATCCTGTTCCTTGCCTCCTGGAACAACTATCTCTGGCCACTGCTCATCAATTCCAAGCCCGGCGCCATGACGGCACCGGTGGCGCTCGGCACGCTGATCGGCCTCACCAAAGTATCGTGGGGCGGCATCATGGCGGGCGCCGTGATGCTCACCGTGCCGATGCTCGTCGTGTTCGTGCTCTTGCAGCGCCATTTCGTCGCCGGCATCGCCGCCGGCGCCATCAAATAGGATCGGCATGGCCGCGGTCACACTCAAGAATGTCGTCAAGCGCTTCGGCGGCTTTCAGATCCTTCACGGCGCTGACATCGACGTCAATGACGGCGAATTCGTCGTCTTCGTCGGGCCCTCCGGCTGCGGCAAGTCCACGCTGCTCAGGATGATCGCCGGGCTCGAGGATATCAGTGGTGGCGAGATCGCCATCGGCGGCAAAGTGGTGAACGATGTCGAGCCGGCCGACCGCGGCATCGCCATGGTGTTCCAGTCCTACGCGCTCTATCCGCATATGAGCGTCGAGCAAAATCTGAGCTTCGGGCTGAGGATGAACGGCAATCCGAAGGCCGACACCGAGCGGCGGGTGAAGCGCGCGTCCGAAATCCTGCGCATCGCCGAGCTGATGAAGCGGCGCCCGCGGCAATTGTCGGGCGGCCAGCGCCAGCGCGTTGCCATCGGCCGCGCCATCGTGCGTGAGCCGCAGGTGTTCCTGTTTGACGAGCCGCTGAGCAATCTCGACGCCGAGCTCAGGGTGCAGATGCGGGTCGAGATCTCGCGTCTGCACAAGGAGCTCGGCGTCACCATGATCTATGTGACGCACGACCAGACCGAAGCGATGACGCTGGCCGACAGGATCGTCGTGCTCAACGCCGGAAATATCGAGCAGATCGGCGCGCCGCTCGACCTCTATGATGACCCCACCAATCGCTTCGTCGCCGGTTTCGTCGGTTCGCCGAAGATGAATTTCATGGCGGCAAAAGTGGTCGGGAACGACGACGTCGCCGTAACCGTCGAACTCGCCAACCATTGTGGCGCCAAACTACGGAAGCCGCTTTCGGGTGCCCCGCCTGCGGTCGGCAGCGAGGTCGTGCTCGGGGTCCGGCCGGAGCATTTCTTCGAGGCCGGCGAAGCCGATTGCGACATCGCCATCAAGGCAGATGTCGCCGAACATCTCGGATCGGTGAGCTACGTCTATGCCAATGCCGGACCGGAGGAACTGATCGTCGAGCGCGAGGCATCGCGGCAACGGGCGAACGGCGACCATATGGTGGTGTCGATCAAGGCCGACCGGTCGCTTCTCTTCGACAAGTCAGGTGCACGCATTCGCTAATGCATGTCGCCCAAAAGCATGCCCTCGGGCGGGAACCGAGGTGCGCAGCGGTTTTGGGACAACGACATGCACAAAACTAAGACACGCCAATTTTTCTTTCACCAACTCGCGACGCCGAAGCCACCCCAAGGAGATTTGAAATGACGTCCGAACCACGAAAAATCCGCTGGGGCATTCTCGGGCCCGGCACCATCGCCAAGGCGTTTGCCGGCGGCGTCGCCCATTCGCATACCGGCACTTTGGTCGCCATTGGCGCACGCAATCCCGGCAAATCAGGCCTCGCTGAAAACTTCCCCGGCGCGCGCATCCTCAACGGCTACGAGGCTTTGCTCGCGGATCCGGACGTCGATGCGATCTACATTTCGACACCGCATCCGAGCCACGCCGAATGGGCGATCCAGGCGGCCGAGGCCGGAAAGCATGTGCTTTGCGAAAAGCCGATGGGACTGACTGCCTTCGAGGCCGACGCGATGATACATGCAGCGCGCAAGGCCGGCACCTTTCTTGGCGAGGCCTTCATGTACCGGCTGCATCCGCAGACGGCAAAGCTGGTCGAGCTGGTCAGGTCCGGCGCGATCGGCGAGGTGCGCATGGTGAAGTCGAGCTTCGGCTTCGCCATGCCTGATTTCATGCCGGAGCACCGGCTTTATGCCAACGATCTTGCCGGCGGCGGCATTCTCGACGTCGGCGGTTATCCCGTTTCGATGGCGCGGCTGATTGCCGGGGCAGCATTGGGAAAACCCTTCGCCGAGCCGGACAAGGTGGTCGGCGCAGCCCATCTTGGCCAGTCCGGCGTCGACGAATGGGCCTCGGCGCTGCTGCACTTTCCCAGCGGCATCGTCGCCGAAGTCTCCTGCGGCATTTCGCTGGCCCAAGACAATGTCCTGCGCATCCTCGGCACCAAGGGCCGCATCGAGGTCGCGGATTTCTGGTATGCGGCCGGTAGGGAAGGCGGCACCGGCCAAATCTGCATCATCCGTCCGGACGGTGAGGAAGTGGTCGAGGTCAGGGAGGACCGCTGGCTTTACGCTTTCGAGGCCGACGCCGCCGGTGAGGCGATCCTGGCCGGAAAGCAGGAGTTCGCCTGGCCGGGCGTGGGCTGGGCCGACAGCCTCGGCAATCTGCGCGTGCTCGACAAATGGCGTGCCGCCATCGGCCTCGAATACGGGATCGAGAAGCCCGAACGACGCGTCAACACAATCTCCGGCCGGCGGCTGCGCTCCGGCGGCACCACCATCCCGAAGCGCGAAATTCCCGGCCTGCCGCGGCCGGCCTCGTGCCTGGCGCTCGGCTTCGAGGATTTTCGAACGTTCTCCTCGGGCATGATCCTGCTCGATGCCTATTTCGAAGCCGGCGGCAACGTCTTCGACACGGCCTATATCTATGGCAGCGGCTACACCGAAACGCTGCTCGGCCAATGGCTGAAAAACCGCGGTGTGCGTGAGCAAGCGGTGGTCATCGGAAAGGGCGCGCACACCCCGCTCTGCTATCCCGATGTTATCGGCAAGCAGCTCACCCAGTCGCTCGACCGGTTGCAGGCCGATCATGTCGATGTCTACTTCATGCACCGCGACGATCCGGACGTCCCGGTCGACGAATTCGTCGATGCAATGGATCGCGAGGTCAGGGCTGGCCGCATTCGCGGTCCGTTCGGCGGCTCGAACTGGACGAGGGAACGCATGGACGAGGCGATTGCCTATGCCGAGCGGACCGGCAAGCAAAAGCCGGGCGCGCTTTCGAACAATTTTTCGCTGGCCGAAATGCTGGTCCCGATCTGGCCGGGTTGCGTCACATCGTCGAGCGAGGAATGGAAGGCCTGGCTGACCGCCCGGCAGATGCCCAATTTCGCCTGGTCGAGCCAGGGGCGGGGGTTCTTCACCGGCCGTGCCGGGCGCGACCAGCGTGGCAATGAAGAGCTGGTACGGGTCTGGTACTCGGAGAAAAATTTCGGACGCCGCGACCGGGCGATCGAGCTCGCGAACAGGCTGGGCAAGAGCCCGATCCATGTCGCGCTCGCCTATGTCCTGGCCCAGCCGTTCCCGTCCGTCCCGCTGATTGGCCCGCGCACGCTCGACGAGCTGGACGACAGTCTGCAGGCGCTCGACATTGCGCTTTCGCCCGACGACATTGCGTGGCTGGATGGCGGTTCGGATCAGCACCCCGCGCGACGCACAGGCTGACCTACCTCGCCTTCTCCGCTTGTGGGAGAAAGAAGCTGCGCGAGGCGCAATGCTGCGGCTCTGTCCTACCTACCGCTCACCTTCGGCCGCCGATACTTCCACGGCATCTCCCGTTCCAGCTGCGTGGAGACGGCGAGCACGGTCGCTTCGTCGCCATAGCGGCCGACCAGCTGCACGCCGATCGGCACGCCGGCGGCGGACCAGCCGAGCGGCAGCGAAATCGCCGGCTGTCCCGAAATGTTGAAGGGGAAGGCGAAGACGGCGTCCGTCCACTTCGCATTGTAGCGGTCGATGTCCGGTTCCGACATGTCGTAATAGCCCAAAGGCCTCGGCAGCTGCGTCAAAGTCGGGGTGATGAACAGATCATAGGGCGCGAGATCGCCGACGATGTCACGGCCGACCTGCCGGATCGTTTCGACATCGGCGATGTGACGGATGCCGCTCGTCGCGCGGCCGCGCTCGATGATCGCCCAGGTCACGGGCTCGACATCGCTTGGCGTCACCGGCCTGCCGATGACCGTTTCATGATAGCCAAACGTCGCCGCCGTCTGCACGCAGGTCATGTTGGTGTAGGTCTTCCACACCGCGTTGGCGTCGAACGGCACATCGTGCTCCTCGACACAGTGCCCGAGGCGCTCCAGCGTAGCCACCGTCGCCAGCACCGTGGCCTTGACCTCCGGGTCAACAGCCGTGCCATTGGGCGGCGTGACGGTAAAGCCGATGCGCAGCCTTTCCGGCGCACGCGTCAGGAGGCTGAGCCAGCTGCCATCCGGGACCGGCGGCGTGTAGGCATCGCCCGGCAGCGCGCCGGCCACGGCATCGAGATAGGCGGCGGTGTCGCGCACCGTCCGCGAGCAGCACAGGAAATAGGCGCCGCCATACCAATAGTCGCCGAAGGGCGCCAGGCTGACGCGTCCGCGCGACGGTTTTAGGCCGACGATGGCGCAGCAGGAGGCCGGGATGCGGATCGAGCCGGCGCCGTCGCTGGCCTCGGCGATCGGCACCATGCGCGAAGCGATGGCCACCGCCGCGCCGCCGCTCGAACCGCCCGGCGTGATGCCTTCCTTCCACGGGTTCTTCGTCGCGCCGTAAAGCTTTGGTTCGGTGCTGATCGACCAGCCATTTTCGGGCGCATTGGATTTGCCGACCAGCACCAGGCCCGCCGCCTTCATGCGGCGCACGACCTCGGTGTCGAAGTCCGCGACGACATCTCTGAGGAAAGAACAGGCGTTGGTGTTCGGAGCTCCGGTCCAGGACGAGGCCAGCTCCTTTAGCAAGAATGGTACGCCGGCAAAGGGTGCGTTTCTGTCGACCATTTCAGCTGCGACCCGCGCCATGTCGTACAGGCGGTGGATCACCGCGTTTAGCGCCGGGTTCAGCCGTTCGATCGTGATGATGGCCGCCTCGACAAGTTCGGCCGGCGCAACCTCGCCGCACTTCACCAGCGCGGCCAGATCCAGCGCGTCGGACTCGGCGTAGGTTTCCAGGAAGCTGTCGGTGATTTCGGCCATGTCTCTCTATCGCGCGGCTACCGTCGCCGCCCCCTCACCCAGCCTCCGCTTCGCTCGGCTGACCTCTCCCCAAGGAGAGAGGAGCTCCCCAGCGCTGGCGCCAGCCTCTTCTCCCCAGCTGGGGAGAAGGTGGCAGCGAAGCGGCCTATGAGGGGGCATCCCTCATAGGCGAGAGACCATGATCACCTCAGGCTAGCTCGACGGTCCGCCCTTCTTCGATGCTCTGCTCGGCGGCAAGCACGATGCGCAAGCTGTTGACCGCGGCATCCATTTGCTCGGTCAGATCAAGATCCCCGCGGATGGCGCGCAGGAAGAATGCCTGCTCGCGGTCGCAAAGCTCCTGGTGACCGGGCTCGTCCTCCATGCTGACGATCTCGTCGGGCTTCTTGAAATTCTTGTCGCCGTCGACCTCGGCATAGTGGATCTTGAGCGCGTCGGTCTTGGTGTGTCGGTCGATATCGGCTGAGTTCGACACCTCGGCGAGTTCAGCTGCACTGCTTGCCGTCTGGCCGGCGACGATCGAGACCGCGCCCTTCGGGCCGATCACGTCCTTCACAAAATAGGCCGTCTCGCTCATCATCGGCCCCCAGCCCGCCTCATACCAGCCGACCGAACCGTCATCGAAGGTTACGTGCAGATGGCCATAATTCTGCTTGGCGGCATCGGCCCACAATTTCGCGCCGATACCGTGAACGCGGACCGGTTTGGCGCCGGTCAGCTGGCACATCACATCGACATAGTGCACGCCGCAATCGACAATCGGGATCAGCGAATCGATTAGGTTCTTGTGCCAGTGCCAGGCGCTGCCGCCGCTCTGCTGGTTGAGGTTGAGGCGCATGACCAGCGGCTTGCCGAGCGTCTTGCCGACCTCGATGAACTTGATCCATGACGGGTGGACGCGCAGGATATAACCGAGCACCAGTTTGCGGTTCTTGGCGCGGGCCGCAGCGACGACCTTTTCGGCGTCTTCGATATTGGTGGCGAGCGGCTTTTCCATGAACACGTGGCAGCCCGCGGCAATCGCCTTCAGCGCATATTCGGCATGCGTGTTGGGCCAGCTGTTGATGGAAACGGCATCCGGCCTGGTCTCGTTCAGCGCTTGGTCGAAATCCTCGTAGAGCGGATAGCCGGCTAATTCCGCCGGGATCTTTGTGTTGCTCTTGATCGTGCGGCTCATGATGCCGACGATCTCAAAACCGTCGAGCCTGTGATAGGCGCTGGCATGCGACGCGCCCATATTGCCGAGACCAATCACCAGCACTTTCACCTTCTCGGTCAAAGCCACCTCCCTTTTTTGATTTAGTTGGGGCGGCGACCCAGTCGCCGCCCATATCGTCACCAAGTGCCCTACTTGACCGCTGAGTCGAACAGATGCGCCTTGATCTTCTCGACGTCGAGCGCAGCAAAGCCCTCCGACAGCTTGGTGCCGTCGGCATCGGCCTTGACCTTGGCCTTGTCGAAATCATTGGCCTGGCCGATCAGTTCGTTGGTGCAGACGTCCTCGGCCTTCACCGGGTTGGTGATCTGGCCGATCTTGTGGATCTGGTCGAAGAAGCCCTGCCAGCTCGCCATGTCGTGCGAACCCCAGCCTTCGCGCTTATCCATGTCGCCACGGAAGACGTTGATCTGCTGCAGGATCGAGGTGGTGCCCAGCTCAGGCCCGAGATTCTTGGCCAGCGTCGGGAACTGCTCGAACACCGCTTCGACGGCCGCGCGCGGATTCTGGTAGCCGAATTCCAGGCCCATCGCCCAGCCGCGCAGGTATTTCTCCAGGAACGCCTTGCGGTCGGGATCATCGAGATCGGCCGACCGCACGACGAAAGTGTTCGCCGGCAGCTTCGAGTTCTGCACGCCGAGCCAGTATTCGAAGTCGAGGTTCTTGGCGATCCATTCGGCCCGCAGACCTTCCCACGACAGCGCCGCATCGCCTTGGCCGCCGGCCAGTGCGGTGCCCCAGGTCGGCCAGCCGGCCTCGACATATCGAACTTTCTTGATGTCGACGCCTTGCGAGGCCAGCAGCGGATCGGTGATCGACTGCCATGCGGCGGAGCCGAGCAGGATAGTCTTGCCCTCGAGCGTCTTCAGGTCGTTCGTTCCCTCGCCCTTGCGGAAGGCGAAGCTGAACGTGTCACGCGCCCCCATGTGAAACACGGATTTGAGCTTCATGCCGTTCTGGATGGCGAAGGAGAAGACGCCGGGCGAGGGAAAGCCCATGTCAGCCTGGCCGACATCGACGAACTTCACCGTCGCGGTGCCGTCCGACGGGCCCGGCTGCATGTCGGTGTCGAGGTCGCCGAAATAGCCTGCCTTCTTGGCCGCCCAATAGGGATAATCGTCGAGCACTTCGAGCGTGCCGCGCGGCGAAATCCAGGTGAACTTGCCGTATGGCTCGGCCTGTGCCCTGAACGCCGAGGCGCCGAGCGCGCTGGCGGTCACCACGCCTGCTCCGGTGACTTGCAGAAAATAGCGGCGGCTGATCCCCGCCTTGAAACCGATGTGACTTTCCTTGGTCATGGCATTTCCCTTTTTGTTGGCCGGTAGTTTCTCTCGCCCGCCTCCCAGGCGCCATCATTGCCCCGCGCGCTAAGTCCTCGTTTTATGCATGTCGTTATTCCAAAATTGCTGCGCACTTTTGGGCGACATGCACTACGCCTCCCAGCTCGCCCATTTCTTGCCGATCAGGAAGAACAGCACGTAGATCAGGATGCCGAGGGTCGAGAGGATCAGAACCACCGCGAAGAATTGCGGCATCTGAATCATCGACGAATAGGTGGTCAGCCGGTTGCCGAGGCCGAAGCCGCCGCCGACCATCTCGGCGCCCACCGCGGTCAGCAGCCCGAAGATCGCGCCGATCATTAGGCCAACAAGGATCATCGGCAGCGCCATCGGCGCGCGGATCTTCCAGAATATCTGCAAGGTGCTGGCGCCATAGGAACGCGCCAGCGCGATCTTGGCGCTGTCGACGCGGCGAAAGCCCGTCGCCGCATTGATCATCACCATCGGCCCGGCGGCAAGCGCGACCGCGATGATGCGCGGCGTGTAACCGAAGCCGAAGCGCAGGATAAGAAGCGGCACCAGCGCCAGCATCGGCGTGGTGACCAGGATCAGGATGTAGGGCGCAACGATCTTTTCGGCGAACGGGAATTGAGTGATCACCGCGGCCATCACCAGGCCGATAATGGCGCCGATCGAGAAGCCGGAGACCAGCTCGACCAGCGTGTAGCCGAGATGCGGCGCGATCAGCGGGAACTCGTCGTACAGCGCGTAGGCGATCGCGCTTGGCCCCGGCATGATGTAGTGCGGCACATTGAACAGCCGCAGCGCCAGCTCGATGCCGCCGATGATGACCACCGCGACAGCGATGATGGCAGCGACCTCGGCGCCTGACCTGATGCCGGGCCCGCTGGCAAACGCCGAAAGATTGGTCAGGCTGACGTCGTGACCTTCGCCGGCCTTGGCGCCTGCCTTGGTTTTGGAGAATTCCGGTATGGCGTCGCCTCCGCTCATGGCCTGATCCTCACAATTTCTGCGGTGCCGCGCTCCCGCGCCTTCGGTCGTATGCGTTCGCCGACGATGTCCATCTTGATCGTGTTGGTGAGGTCGAAGACTTCTTTTGTCGCCATGATCTCCAGCGAGCGCGGGCGTGCAAACGGCACGCGATATTCCTGGGCGACGCGCCCCGGCCGCGCGCTCAGCACCACCACCCTGTCGGACAGGAAGATCGCCTCCTCGATGCTGTGGGTGATGAAGACGATGGTGGTTTTGGTGTCGAGCCAGATCTCCTCGACGAGACGGTTCATCTCTTCGCGGGTGAAACTGTCGAGTGCACCGAACGGCTCGTCCATCAAAAGCACCGAGGGCTTCAGCGCCAGCGCCCGCACGATCGCAGCTCGCTGCTGCATGCCGCCCGAGAGCTCGCGCGGAAATTTGCCGCCGAAGCCGTCGAGCCCAACACGATTGACGAGATGGGCGATCCAGGCGCGATCCGGCTTCTCGCCCTTGATCTCGAAGGGAAAATGGATGTTGGCGTCAAGATTGCGCCAGGGCAGCAGGTTTGCCTCCTGGAAGACGATGCCGATATCCGGATGCGGCCCGGTGATCTCTCTGCCGTCGAGCCGGATTGTCCCGCTGGACAGGCGATGCAGGCCGGACATCGACCACAAAAGCGTGGTCTTGCCGCAGCCGGAGGGGCCGACGATCGAGACGATCTCATTGGCGTGAACGTCGAGGCTGCAGCGATCCAGCGCCAGAAGGTCGCCGGAAGCCATATGATAGATCTTGGTCGCGGCCTGCACGCCAAGCTTCGGGGTTTTTGCACTGCCCGCGTTCATGCGCCCCTCGCAGGTTGCGCGATGATCCATTGGGTCATCCGTTCGCAAAAATCAGTCTGTAACTATCCTACTTTACTGTCAAGCGGCGACCGCTGCTCTAGTCAGAGAGATCGTTTGTACCACGGTTACATCATTGTTTGGATTGCTTTTTCTATTTCTTGAAAAGCTTGTTGCTTTCCTACATACTTCGGACACCGGCCGCGTGAGGCGAAGCAGGCAAGCGGTGCGCAAACATGGTACAGGTCGACTTCCACGAACGGCAGGGATGACTCATGACCGAAGCTGACGGCCAGGGGCGGCCGACCTCGGACGCCGACCCGGATGGGCGGGATCCAGATGGGCGCGATCATGTCAGGCGCATCCCCGACATCATTTCGCTGGTCAAGGACTCTTACAGTGAATTGCGCCCGGCTGAGCGGCGCGTCGCCGATGTCGTGCTCGACGACGTCAGGTTCGCGGTCGACGCCTCCAATGCCGTGCTCGCCCAGCGCGCCCAGGTCAGCGAACCCACGGTGACCCGGTTCTGCCGCGCCATCGGCTGCGAGGGCGTGCGCGACTTCAAGCTGAAGCTGGCGCAGAGCCTCGTCGTCGGCGCGCTCTATCTGAGCAAGCCGCCGCCCACCAGCAGCGATAATGGCATGCCGTTCTGGAATGCCGTGTTCGGCGAGGCCCGCCGAGCGCTGCAGGAGGCCGAACGGCAGCTTGATCCGGCGCAGCTGGTGAAGGCCGCCGAGTTCATCGCCAAGGCGCGCCAGGTCACGGTGTTCGGCCTTGGCGGCAGCTCGTCGGCGCTGGCGCAGGAGACCCAGTACCGGCTGTTCCGCTACGGCATCACCGTCAGCGCCCAATGCGATCCGTATCTGATGCGGATGACCGCCTCGACCTTGAAGCCCAGCGATCTGGTGATCGCCATCTCGGCGACTGGACGCACGCGCGAGGTGATCGAGGCCGTCGAGCTCGCCAAACATTACCGCGCCAACGCGATCGGCGTGACCGCGCCCGACACCGACCTTGCCCGCGCCTGCGACGTCAGGCTGACGGTAGCGGTTCCCGAATATCCCGACACGCTGAAGCCGACCGCCTCGCGTTTTGCTTTCCTCGCCGCGATCGACCTGATGGCCGTGGCGGCCGCCTACAAGCTCGACGGCTCGGCCCGCGAAACGGTCCGCCGCATCAAATACAACGCCCAGATCCACAGGACGGGCAAGGAGATGGAACCGCTGGGGGATTGAGGGGCGCGGCTTCTCCTTTTCCCCTTGTTGTGGAGAAGGAAAGACGCGGCGGCGCCGACTTGGAAAGGTAGAAGGACCACAAATGCTCGACATGGCACCATCGAAACAGGCGGCCACCTGGTTTTCCTCCCTCGCCCGGTCGCTCGACGCGGGCGATGCCGAGGCCGCGGTCAATCTGTTCGTCGAGGACTGCTACTGGCGCGACCTGCTGACCTTCACCTGGAACATTAAGACGATGGAAGGCCGTGCGGCGGTCCGCGACATGCTGGAAGCCACGCTGTCGACGACAAAGCCGACAGCCTGGCAGCTTAGTGGCGAGGCGAGCTCCGACGAAGGCATCGTCGAGGCCTGGTTCACCTTCGAGACATCATCGGCGTGGGGCCAAGGCATCATGCGCCTGCAGGACGGCCGATGCCGAACGCTGTTCACGGCGATGAGCGACCTCAAGGGCTTTGAGGAGCGCAAAGGGCCGGCGCGGCCTTTGGGTGTACGCCACAAGGCCGACCCGGACCGCGAGACTTGGGCAGAGGCGAGAGCGCGCGAGGCGCGTGATCTCGGCGCCATTGAGCAGCCCTACTGTCTGGTCATCGGCGGCGGCCAGGGCGGCATCATGCTGGGGGCACGGCTCAGGCAGCTCGGCGTGCCGGCCGTCATCATCGAGAAGAATGCGCGGGCCGGCGATTCCTGGCGCAACCGCTATCGCTCGCTCGTGCTGCACGACCCGGTCTGGTACGACCATCTGCCCTACATCCCGTTTCCGGAAAACTGGCCGGTGTTCACGCCCAAGGACAAGATGGGCGACTGGCTGGAAATGTACACGCGCGTCATGGAGCTCAATTACTGGACCTCTACGAAATGCGTCAGCGCCAGCTATGACGAGGCCGAAAAGGTCTGGACGGTCGAGGTCGATCGCGCCGGCGAGCGCATCACGCTGAAGCCGAAGCACATTGTCTTCGCAACCGGCGCCTATGGCCCACCGAGGCAGATCGACCTCCCCGGCGCCGCGACCTTCCTGGGCGAGATCCTGCACTCCAGCCAGTATTCCAGCGGCGAGAATTTCCGCGGCAGACGCGTCGCGGTCCTCGGCGCGGCAAGTTCGGGGCACGATGTCGCGGTCGACCTCTGGGAAAGTGGTGCTGAGGTCACCATGATCCAGCGCTCGCCGACGACGGTGGTCAAATCAGACACGCTGATGGAGGTCGGGTTCGAGATCTTTTCGGAAAAGGCGCTGGCGCGCGGCATCACCACCGAAAAAGCGGACATGATCGTCGCCTCGACGCCGTTCGCGCTGCTGCCGCAAAGCCAGCGGGCGCTCTACGACATCATCAAGACGCGCGACGCGGCCTTCTACGACCGCTTACGCAACGCCGGCTTCGCCATCGATTTCGGCGACGACGAGACCGGGCTGCTGATGAAGGCCTACCGCACCGGCTCGGGGTATTACATCGACGTCGGCGCTTCCGATCTGATCATCGACGGCGAGATCGGCATCCGCAGCGGCGTCGAGATCAAGTCGCTGACGCCGACAGGCATCCTGTTCGATGACGGCACCGAACTGGCGGCCGATGCGGTCATCTCCTGCACCGGCTATCAATCGATGAACGAGACCGTGGCGGCGGTCGTCTCGCGCCAGGTCGCCGACAAGGTCGGCCCATGCTGGGGGATTGGCTCGGGCGTGAAAGGCGATCCCGGACCATGGCAAGGCGAATTGCGCAACATGTGGAAGCCGACGGCGCAGGAAGCGCTATGGTTCCACGGCGGCAATTTGGCGCTATCGCGCTTCTATTCGAAGTTCGTCGCGCTGCAGATCAAGGCGCGGATGGAAGGAATTCCGACGCCGGTTTATGGGGCGCCGGCGTGAAGCTGCAATCTCCCCCTCAAGGGCCCCTCAAGGGGGAGATGGCCGGCAGGCCAGAGGGGGTGGCCGCGCGTCGAGCGCCAACCTCCATCCGTTGCAGGAAGGCGAGCCCGGTCGAACCGACCCCCTCTGTCGCCTTCGGCGACATCTCCCCCACGAAGGGCCCTTCACGGGGAGATCACCCACGCCCGAAATGCCGGCTCACCACATCGACATGCGTCTCATGCGCATGCGCTTCGAAACGCTCGGTATCGCCGAAATCGTTAGCAGCCTCGTTCGGCCACCAGGTGCCGCCAATCACGATGCCGTCCGAGACCAGCCTTTGCTCGGCGACCAGCGAGGCGCCGACCGCATCGACAAAGGTGAAGCGCCCCGGCCGCAGCCGCAGCACCGCGACGTCGCCGATGGCACCGACCGCCAGCGTGCCAAGCTCGGGCCTTGCGATGGCCTCGGCCGGCCGCTGCGTTGCGGCGCGCAGCACCTCGACGAGCGGCATGCCGAGCGCCAGCAGTTTCGACATGCAGACCAGAATGTCGAAGGCGGGACCGTCGACGCAGTAAAGATGCACGTCGCTGCTGATCACATCCGGCGCCAGCCCCTCGCCGAGCATCGCTTTGGCGACCTCGAAGTCGAATGAGCCCATGCCGTGGCCGATATCGAAGATGACGCCGCGCTCGCGCGCCAGCCGCATGTCGGGCCGAACCGCGCCGGAGGCGAAGATCGGCGCGTTGGGAAACGGCCGGAAGCAGTGGGTGAGGATGTCGTCCTTGCGCAGCCGCGGCAGCACTTCCGAGCGGCCCGGCGGCGGCTCGTCGATATGCGCCATCAGCGGCAGGCCGGCCTGGTCGGCGGCCTCGAGCGCCAGATCGACCGGCGCGATGCCGCTGCTGCCGCCGGCGTGGCGACCCGAGCGGACTTTTACGCCGACGATCACGTCTGCGTGCTCGCGCACCGCCGCCACCGTCTCGCGCGGTTCACAGAGTCGGAGATCGCTGCACTCGCCGACCGAAACGGTCTGCGAGAAGCCGAAAATGCCGGCAAAGGAAATGTTGACATAGGCCAGGATGCGGACCTTCGAGCGCTCGATGACATGGCGGCGAAAGCCGAGGAAGTTGCCGGCGCCAGCACTTCCGGCATCGATGAAGGTGGTGGTGCCGCTTTTTGCGGCGAGGCGGTCGGCATCGACGCCGAGCGAAGTGCCGCCCCAATAGACGTGGCTGTGCAGGTCGATGAGGCCGGGCGCGACGATGGAACCCGTGGCGTCGATGACGCGTGCGGCACGCTCGAACGGAATGTCGGAATCGATCGCGGCGATGCGGCCACCGGCGATGGCCAGATCGCGTTGCGCGTCGAGGCCGGACGCCGGATCGATAAGGCGGCCGCCCTTCAGGAGAAGATCAAATTGCATCGGCGTCCGGCTCCGTTCCCGTTTTCTCGTCAAATCGGTCTGTAGGCGACAGCCTCGACCTCGATCTTGATGTCGATCATCAGCCGTGACTCGACCGTGGTGCGGGCCGGCGGATCCTTTGGGAAATGCCTGGCATAGACGGCATTGAAAGCGCTGAAGTCGCGCGCGTCCTCGAGCCAGACTGTCGTCTTGACCACGTCGTCCATGCTGCAGCCGGCCAGCGCCAGCGCCGCCTTGACGTTCGAAAGCACCTGCTCGGTCTGCTCGGCGATGCCGCCCACAACCACGGTGCCGTCGCTGCCGACCGGCACCTGGCCGGAGACATAGACCATGTCGCCGGCCCGAACCGCCGGCGACAGCGGCACATGGGATGTTCCAAAACACTGCTTGGGCAAGGAATGGCCTCCTGTTCAAAAAAATCGGCGCTTTGCCTTCCGGCAATCGCCGCAGAGTCCGCGCCGTTGGGCTCTTTCGCCGCGCCGGTTTGCCCGTTTCCTGCCGCAAGGTCTACGCCTGTCCGAGCGATTCTCATACAGGCCGTGTTGGAAAGCAACATTTTTTGGAATTCATGTTGCTTTATTACAAGAGCATCAGCATCCTGCGTGGCAGGTGGTTGCGTCAAGACATCCGGCAGGCGAGGATTGAATGGGGGACAAGCGAGGAGCCGCATGATCGATTTCGGTGGTCGCAGCGTGGTCGTGACAGGCGCGGCCGGTGGCGTCGGCAGCGCGCTGGTCGCCGTCCTCTCCGCCTCCGGGGCCCGGGTGGTCGCCTGCGATCGCGAAGGAACCGACCTGACTGGCGCCGGAATAGAAGAAGCGCATCATTTTGACCTGCTCGATGATGGCGCCGTGGCGGCATTTGCCAAGCGCATCGCGGAAAGCGCTGCGCCGGCGGCGGTCATCTCGAACGCCGGCTGGACGCGGGCGGAAACGCTCGCCGATGTCTCGACGACGGCCCTCGATCACGAGATGGACCTGAATTTCCGCAGCGCCGCCCTGCTGTCGCAGGCATTGCTCCCGGTCATGCGCAACCAGCCGCAGGGCGCGGCCTTCGTGTTCATCTCCTCGGTCAACGCACAAGCCCATTTCGGCAATCCCGCCTACGCCGCCGCCAAGGCAGCACTCAACGCCTGGATGCGCGCCATCGCCACCGAGGAAGGCCGCAACGGCATCCGCGCCAACGCCGTCATTCCCGGCTCGATCCGCACCGGAGCCTGGGAGCATCGCCTCGCCCACAAGCCGGAGATCCTCGCAGCCGTCGGCAAGCTCTATCCGCTCGGCAGGCTGGTCGAGCCCGTCGAGGTCGCCCGCGCCGCGGTATTCCTGGCGTCGCCCTTTGCCAGCGGCATTACCGGCACCACCTTGAATGTCGACGCCGGCCTGATGGCCAGCAATCTGCCGTTTCTGGATCTGATCGGCGGTTGAGCGGATCAAGCAGACCCTTCAACCGACCGAAACAGGGGAGCAAAAGTGACCTTCGACAAGAATCCGTTTCCGCCCGGCGACGCCGACCGCCATGCGCTTTGGGAAATGCTGGTGCGGCGCGACATCGAGGCCTTCCTCGGCCAGGACTGGTCGATGGTCGAGGATGATTTCGTGGCCACGAGCTTCTTCGGCATGCACGCCCATTTCCTCAGCGATGCGGACGCATGGCGGCTGCAGTTCCCGACACTCGCCTCCTATCGCGACGAGTGGCTGCGCCAGGCCAAGGAAACCGCCGCGACGACATTTGCCGAACCGTTGCGCGAGGCGCTGTTCCGCATCACCAACATGCGCGATATCGACGTCGACGGCGACCGCGCCGTGCTGCACAAGAAGTTCAACGGCTCGGTCGCCAAGCCCGACGGCGGCGCCGAGAAGCTGAAATGGCAGACCCTCTATTTCTGCACCAAGGTGGAGGGAAGCTGGAAGATATCAGGCTTCGTCGGCTACATGCCGCACCCACTTGGAGGCTAGGGGCCGCGCCATCACGACGATGCCGGAACCTTTTGATGCCAGCGGGACAGCGCCCCCCTCTGTCCTGCCGGACATCTCCCCACATGGGGGGAGATCGGCCGTCATGCCGGCTTTCGCCAATCTCCATCGTCGCAGAAGTGAGCGGGGCGCTGAAGCTGCCAATCTCCCCCCTTCGTGGGCCCTTCGTGGGGGAGATGCCCGGCAGGGCAGAGGGGGGCGCGAAGGATCGCTACAGAACGGCTTTAGTTCTGCCCCCGCTCAGCGGTCGATCCGCGTCGACAGGATGATCGAGGACGATGTCCGCTCGACCCCGTCCATCGCGCCGATCTGGTCGAGGAGCGTGTCGAGATCCCTGATCGACGGCGCGTCGACGATGACGATCATGTCGAAATTGCCGCTCACCGAATGCAGCGTCCGCACCGGCGGCAGCGCCTGCAGGCTGCGCACCACCTTGTCGGCAAGCTTGGGCGTGACGGTGAGCAGGACATGCGCCCGCACCAGTCCCTGTTCATAATCCGGCGCAAGCCTGACGCCATAGCCGGTGATGATGCCGCGCTGTTCCAGTCGCTCGATCCGGCTCTGCACCGTCGTCCGCGACACGCCCAGCAGCCGTCCCAGCTCGGCCGTCGAGGCGCGCGCATTCGCGCGCAGCAGGGAGAGCAGGGCCTGTTCGGCGTTGCTAAGCACTTTCGACGAACCTCATCGGCATTTTGATCAACATGACACTTCGTTTCGCACAATTCCACCCTTCCTTTCGACAGGCAAGCTGCGATTCTGTGCTTCGCAATCAATGTTCGGGCGAGGGAACTGTCATGAAGAAAATCATCGTCGTCGGTGCCGGCAAGATCGGCTCGACCATCGCCGAGATGCTGGCGTCCACGGGCGACTATCAGGTCACCCTCGTCGACCGCTCGGCGGCGCAGCTCGGCGCGGCCGAACTGCCTGAAACGGTCAAGACGCTTGAACTCGACATCGAAGCATCAGGCACGCTCGAAGCGGCTCTGGCCGGCAAGTTCGCCGTGCTCAGCGCCGCACCCTTCCACCTGACCACGCGCATCGCCGAAGCGGCGGCCAGCGCCAGCGTTCACTATCTCGACCTGACCGAGGACGTCGTCGCGACCCGACGCGTCAAGCAATTGGCGCGCTCCGCCAGCAGCGCCTTCATTCCGCAATGCGGGCTGGCGCCGGGCTTCATCTCGATCGTCGCCAACGATCTCGCCAGCCGCTTCGACACCCTGGAAAGCGTGCGCATGCGGGTCGGGGCGCTGCCGCAATACCCGTCGAATGCGCTGAACTACAATCTGACCTGGAGCACCGACGGCGTCATCAACGAATATTGCGAGCCTTGCGAGGCGATCGTCGAGGGCGAGCTGATCGAGGTGCCGCCCTTAGAAGAACGCGAAGAATTCTCGCTCGACGGTGTCACCTACGAGGCGTTCAACACCTCCGGAGGGTTGGGCACGCTGGCCGAAACCCTGAAGGGCAAGGTGCGCACGCTCAACTATCGCACCATCCGCTATCCCGGCCATGCCGCGATCATGAAGGCGTTGCTCAACGATCTCGGCCTGCGCCATCGCCGCGACGTGCTGAAGGATATTTTCGAGAGCGCCCTGCCGGCGACGCTGCAGGACGTGGTCATCGTCTTCGTCACCGTCAGCGGCCGCAAGAACGGCCGCCTGCTGCAGGAGACCTACGCCAACAAGATCTACGCCAAGCGCGTCGGCGAGATGGTGCGCAGCGCCATCCAGATCACCACGGCGTCGGCCATCTGTGCGGTGCTCGACATGCTGGCCGACGGCACCTTGCCGGCGAAGGGCTTCATCAAACAGGAAGACATCGCGCTCGACGCCTTCCTAGCCAACCGCTTCGGCCACGCCTATGCGCAACACGAGATGGTTAGCCGGCTGGCGGGTTAGGTTACCGGCGACGCCTTCGTCATCCTGGGGCGAAGCGACGCGGCGCAGCCCCAGGATGAGATGTAAGGGCGCATCCACGGTGCAGAATTCTGCTCCGTCGCATTCTTCGGCCGCTTCACGACATGGATCCCAGGGTCTTCGCTCCGCTTTGCGTTCGCTACGCCTTGGGATGACGAAGCATAGGGCCGCTCTTATCAACGTCCCTGCCACCTGCATCTAGATATGCAGCGCATGCCCGAGCGCCTTCAGCGCCGCTTCCTGAAAACCCTCACCTTGCGTCGGATGGGCATGGATGGTGCCGGCTATATCCTCCAGCCGCGCGCCCATTTCGAGCGCCAGGCCGAACGCCGTCGACAGTTCCGACACGCCGTGACCGACCGCCTGGATGCCGAGCACCAGATGGTTGTCCGCGCGGGCAACGATCCGGACAAAGCCCTCCTCACCCATCTTCGTCATCGCCCGGCCATTGGCGGCGAAGGGGAATAATCCGACCTTGATTTCGCCGCCGAGCCCCTTTGCCTCCTCCGGCGACAGGCCTGCGGTGACCAGCTCCGGATCGGTGAAGCAGATAGCGGGAATGCAGCGTTTGTCCCAGCCGCGCTTGTGGCCGGCGACGATCTCGGCGACCATTTCGCCTTGCGCCATCGCCCGGTGCGCCAACATCGGCTCGCCGGTGACGTCGCCAACGGCAAAGATGCCGCGCATCGAGGTGCGGCACTGGTCGTCGATGCGGATGAATTTTCCCGCCATGTCGAGGTCGATCTGCTCCAGCCCCCAGTCTTCGACCACCGGCTTGCGCCCGACGGTGACCAGAATCCTGTCGGCAACGATCTTGCCATTCTTGCCGTCCTTCGTCTCGACCAGCAGCGCATCGCCCTTGGTCGACAACCCCTTGGCCTTGGCGCCGACAAGCACCTCGATATCGCGCTCGGCGAGCCGCTTCACCACCGGCCGGGTCAGTTCGGCATCATATTGCGCCAGTACGCGCGGCAAAGCCTCGACCACGGTCACCTTGGCGCCCATCTTGGCCAAGGCGATGCCGAGCTCCAGCCCGATATAGCCGCCGCCGACGACGGCAAGTCTTTCCGGCACTTCGCTCAGCCCCAGCGCTTCGGTCGACGAGATCACCGGTCCACCGAACGGCAGCGACGGCAGCTCGACCGGCGCCGAGCCGGTCGCGATGACCACCGTCTCGGCGCGGACCACCTGCATTCCGGTCTCGGTCTGGACTTCGACGGTCTTGCCGTCACGGAATTTCGCCCAGCCGTGCACGGTCTTGACCCCGGCCTTCTTGAGCAGGCCGGCCACGCCGCTATTCAGCCGGCTAACAATACCATCCTTCCAGGCGATGGTCGTTTCGAGATCAATGGATGCTGTTCCAATCGAAATGCCGAGCGGACTCTTGCCGCCCGCCATATGCGAGATTTTCTCGAACTCCTCGGCCGCATGGATCAGCGCCTTGGACGGAATGCAGCCGACATTGAGACAAGTGCCGCCCGGCTTGCCGAACTCGACGATAACCGTGTCGATGCCAAGCTGGCCGGCGCGGATGGCACAGACATAGCCACCGGGGCCAGCACCGATAACGAGCAGCTTGCAGGAGATTTCCTTCATAGGGTTCCTCTCAAGGCGTCGCAGCGGTGCAAAATTTTTCCTGCCGGAGGGACAGCACCCCCTCTGTCCTGCCGGACTGTCCGGTCGGACAAAGGGGGGTGGAAAGGATCGCTGCCGCTCTCATTTCTTGCACCACCAGCCTCAATCCACAAAAATCAGCGCCGGGGACTCCAGCAGCGCCTTGATCCGTTGAATAAACACCGCGGCGTCCCAGCCGTCGATCACCCGGTGGTCGAAGCTGGAGGACAGGTTCATCATCTTGCGTGGGATGAACTGGGTGCCGTCCCACACCGGCCGCACCATCATTTTGTTGACGCCGAGGATCGCCACTTCCGGATGATTGATCACCGGCGTCGTCGCGACACCGCCCATGGCGCCGAGCGAGGTGATGGTGATGGTCGAACCCGAGAGCTCGTCGCGCGTCGCCGTGCCTGATTTGGCCGCCTCGGCGAGTCTGTTGAGCTCGGCGGCGCAGTCCCAAATGTCGCGCGCCTCGGCGTGTTTGACCACCGGCACCACCAGCCCCGAAGGCGTCTGCGCGGCAATGCCGATATGGACGCCGCCATGCTGGTGGATGATGCCGGCTTCGTCGTCGAACAGCGCGTTGAGGTTGGGCTGGTCGGCGATCGCCCTGACCATCGCCCGCATCAGGAACGGCAGCAGCGTCAGCTTCGGCCTTTCCGCGCCGGTGCGCTTCTCCTTGTTGAGCGCGGCGCGCAAATCCTCGAGTGCGGTAACATCGATCTCCTCGACATAGGTGATGTGCGGAATGCGCGACTTGGCCAGCGTCATCTTCTCGGCAATTTTCCGCCTGAGCCCGATGATTTTTATGTCCTCGATCGTCTCGTTACGGGCGAGGCCGGAGATTTTCGCGATCTGCGGCCCGCGCGCCAGAAACGCCTCGATGTCCTCATGCTGGATACGGCCGGCCGGGCCGCTTCCTGTGACCTGACGCAGATCGATGCCGGCCTCTTTCGCCCTGAGCCGAATGGCCGGCGACGCCAGCGGCTTTTCGCCTTCGAGGCGTGGCGCGCCGGAGACGGCCGCGAGACCCCCACCGACCGCAGTACCCCCAACCCCTCCCCACAAGGGGGAGGCGGATTCCGCCGCCGGTTCATCCTCACGCGCGGAAACTTTTGCGGACGGGCGCGCGACCGATTTGGCATCGGCTTTGGCGGCCGAAGCTCGTCCCCCTCCCCCTTGTGGGAAGGGGCCCGGGGTGGGGGTAGCCTCGGTGGCTTTCGCCTCACCTCCCGACGATTCCGCAGCGGCCTTCACATTGCCTTCGCCGGCCACCTTCAATCTGACGATGGGAGAGCCGATCGCCACCGTGTCGCCGATCTCCGCACCGAGCCAGACGATCTCGCCGTCAACGGGGGAGGGAATCTCGACCGTCGCCTTGTCGGTCATGACAGCGGCAAGCACAGCGTCCTCGCGCACGAGATCGCCGACCTTGACCTGCCATTCGACGAGCTCGGCCTCGGCGACGCCTTCGCCGACATCGGGCAGCTTGATCACATATTCGCCCATTGTCAGGCCTCCATCGTTTCGACGAGCGCGCGGCCGAGCCGGACGGGACCGGGAAAATAGTCCCACTCCTGCGCGTGCGGATAGGGCGTGTCCCAGCCGGCCACCCGCGCCACCGGCGCCTCCAGATGATAGAAGCAGTTCTCCTGCACCAGCGCCGAAAGTTCGGCGCCGAAGCCGGATGTCAGCGTCGCCTCGTGCACGACCACGCAGCGCCCGGTCTTGTTGACCGAGGCGACGATCGTCTCGAGATCGAGCGGCAGCAGCGTTCTCAGATCGATGATCTCGGCATCGATGGCGGTCTCCTCGGCCGCCGCCTGCGCGACATAGACCATGGTGCCGTACGCAAGCACGGTGACAGCCGCCCCCGGTCGCCGGATCACCGCCTTGCCGAGCGGCACCGTATAATGGCCGTCGGCGACCTCGCCGAGCTCATGCTTCGACCACGGCGTCACCGGGCGGTCGTGATGACCGTTGAACGGGCCGTTGTAGAGCCGCTTCGGCTCCAGGAAGATCACCGGGTCGGGATCCTCGATCGCTGCAATCAAAAGGCCCTTGGCGTCATGCGGGTTGGACGGCACGACGACCTTCAGGCCGGAGACGTGGGTGAACAGTGCCTCCGGGCTCTGGCTGTGCGTCTGGCCGCCAAAAATACCGCCGCCGGTCGGCATCCTGACCACGATCGGGCAGGTGAAGTCGCCGTTCGAGCGGTAGCGCAGCCGCGCCGCCTCCGAGACGATCTGGTCATAGGCCGGATAGACATAGTCGGCAAACTGCACCTCGACGCAAGGTTTCAGGCCGTAGGCGGCCATGCCGATGGCCGAGCCGACGATGCCGGATTCGCTGATCGGCGTATCGAAGCATCGGCTTTTGCCGTACTTGGCCTGCAAACCTTGCGTGCAGCGGAAGACGCCGCCGAAGAAGCCGACATCCTCGCCGAACACAATGACGCGTTCGTCGCGCGCCATCGACACGTCCATGGCGTCGCGGATCGCCTCGATCATTGTCCGTCTTGGCATCGTCAGACCCCGGCCTGCTGGCGCTGGCGCCTGAGATGCGGCGGCATCTCGGCATAGACGCCCTCGAACATGTCGCGCGCCGAGGGCTTGCCGCCGGCATGCAGCGTGCCGTGGCGCTCGGCCTCCCTTTGCGCCGCGATCACCGTTTCGAGGATCTCCGCCTCGGCCTGCGTATGGCGCTCGTCCGACCAGACACCGCGCTGGATAAGGTGGTTCTTCAGCCTGACGATCGGATCACCGAGCGGCCAGGCGTCGGATTCGGCTTTCGGCCGGTAGGCGGAGGGATCGTCGGAGCTCGAATGCGCGCCGACACGGTAGGTGACATATTCGACCAGCGTCGGGCCGAGATTTTTCCGCGCGCGCTCGGCCGCCCATTTCGCCACCGCATGGACGGCGAGATAGTCGTTGCCATCGACCCGCAGCGACGGAATGCCGAAGCCGAGACCGCGGGCGGCGAAAGTGCCGGAGCCGCCCCGGGCGATGCCTTGGAAGGTCGAGATCGCCCACTGGTTGTTGACGACGTTGAGCACGACCGGCGCCTTGTAGGTCGAGGCGAACACCAGCGCCGAATGGAAGTCGGACTCGGCCGTCGAACCGTCGCCGATCCAGGCGGCGGCGATCTTCGAATCATTGCTGATCGCCGAAGCCATCGCCCAGCCGACCGCCTGGATATATTGCGTCGCCAGATTGCCGGAGATCGAGAAGAAGCCGTGCTCCTTCGACGAATACATGATCGGCAGTTGCCGCCCCTTCAGCGGGTCGGCCTCGTTCGAATAGATCTGGTTCATCATCGTGACCATCGGGTAGCCGTCGGCGATGAGCAGGCCTGCCTGCCGATAGGTCGGAAAATTCATGTCGCCTGGCGCCAGCGCCTTGCGGAAGGCGCAGCTCACCGCCTCCTCGCCCAGATGCTGCATGTAGAAGGAGGTCTTGCCCTGCCGCTGCGCCATCTGCATGCGCGCATCGAAGCTGCGCAGCGTCATCATGTGGCGCAGTCCTTCCAGCAATTCGTCGTCGGAAAGCAGGCCAGCCCAGGGTCCGACCGCCTCGCCCGCACGGTTGAGCACGCGGATGATCGAGAAGGCCATGTCGCGGATGGTGCGCGGATCGACGTCGATCTCGGGACGCGGCACCGAGCCGGCCTTAGGAATGGTCACATCAGAGAAATCCGGCGTCCCGCCCGGCCGCACCTCGGGTTCCGGCACATGGAAGCGCAACAGTCCCGCATCAGCCATGACCTTCGTCCTCCAATGTTGCCCGGTGCGATCTTTGCACACCGGCAGACCAGTGCCAATTCGTCGGCGGTGCTTCAACCGGGAACGACCACAGAAAGCCGCCTCCCCGATACCGCCAGCCAAGATGCAGATATGTCGCCGAAATTTCTTGTCGATCTTCTGGTGCCGCGCGCAACTAGGCGAATGGTCCGGCCTGATTTGGCGCAAGAGCCGGTATTTTTGGGCTTGCAACGGGTTCCTCGCCCCCATGAAATGGGGGAGAGGTGGCTCGGCAAAGCCGAGACGGAGAGGGGGGAAGGCGCGACCTGAATGATTCAGAGGCTCGCCAGCGTGGTTGCCCCCTCTCCGACCGCTTAACGGCCACCTCTCCCCCGCTTTGCGGGGCGAGGACTGCAAGATCGGCAAACCTCTCGAAATTCCTATACCCGGGGAGATGTCGGCGGGACAGAGAGGGCGCTGTGCTATAGGTGTTTCGGAAGATAGCGGCGTCCTTTTGTTCACCCGGCGCCCGCATTCATGCTAACCAGAGCCCATGGCACAGAAGAAAGGTTATGAGGTCGATTCGTGGCTGGCGCGGCCGGATCCGCGCATCTCGGTCGTCCTTCTCTATGGTCCCGATCGTGGGCTCGTCGCCGAGCGTGCAAAGGCCTTTGCCGGCAAAACCGGCCTGCCGCTCGACGATCCGTTCTCGGTGGTCAGGCTCGACGGTTCGGAAGTAGACCGCGACGAGGGCCGCCTGCTCGACGAGGCGCGCACCGTGCCGATGTTTTCGGACCGGCGCCTGCTCTGGGTGCGCAATGCCTCCGGCCAGAAGGCGCTTGCCGACGACGTCAAGGCGCTGACCGTTGAGCCGCCACGCGACGCCATCATCCTGATCGAGGCCGGCGACCTGAAGAAAGGCGTCGGCCTGCGCGCCATCGTTGAGGCGGCAGACATTGCCATGGCCTTGCCGTGCTACGCCGACGAGGCCCGGGACATCGATACGGTCATCGACGACGAATTGCGCAAGGCCGGCATGTCGATGACGCTGGAGGCCCGTCAGGCGCTGCGCCGTAACCTCGGTGGTGACCGGCTGGCCTCGCGCGGCGAGATCGAAAAGCTGCTGCTTTATGCCCACGGTCAGGCCGAAATCGGCCTCGACGACGTCAAGGCGACATCGGGCGACGTCTCCGGCCTCTCCTTCGACGACGCCGTCGATGCCTTGCTCGAAGGCAAGGTCGGCGACTTCGACATGGCCTTCACCCGCCACTGCCAGTCCGGCGGCCAAGCTTTTCTGGTGCTTTCCTCGGCGATGCGGCAGCTGCAGGCGATCCAGGCGATGCGCGGCCTGATGGACACCGGCGGCCGCAACGCCGCTTCAGTCGTTGCCGCGGCGCGCCCGCCGGTTTTTTTCTCGCGGCGCAAGCTGGTGGAGAAGGCCCTCGATCGCTGGAACAGCGAGGCGCTTGCCCGCGCCTTGACCAGGCTGCAGACGGCGGTCCTGCAGACCCGCCGCCGGCCGGACCTCTCGGTCGCGCTGGCACGGCAGGCGCTGCTCGGCATTGCTGTTGAGAGCGCAAGGCTGGCGCAGAGAGCCTAATCTCCCCCCTTGAGGGGGAGATGTCGCCGAAGGCGACAGGGCAGCGCTTGGAACGCCGACATCTTCTTCGCTTCCGCAAGGCGCCGGCGCTTGATGCTAGGCGATCCCTTCTAGGCCTGCCGGCCATCTCACCCCGCAAGGGGGAGATCAGCAGCCTCGGCGATTTCGCCAATCACCAGCGCTGAAAAATGGAAGGGCTGGCAATCGCCAGGCTTCGTTGTGTTTCCAGGACGAGGATGTCCGCCTAGGCCGTGCTTAATCCTAAGCCAGAAGTTTATTTGCCGGCTAAAAACATGAGTACCTCAAGCACCTACCGCTCCTGCTTCAACCGACGGCAGAGCTCGTCGAGCTGCTCCAGCGTCCGGTAAGCGACGCTGATCACGCCGCCGCGTTCCTTGTGCTCGATCGTGACGATCATGCCGATCGTGCCGGTCATCAGCTTTTCCAGCGCCAGCGTATCGGCATCCTTCTGTGCCGGTGCTGCAGGCTGTCGCTTTACCGTTGGAGCGCCGGCCGGCATCTGCGCCAGCGCTTCGGCCTGGCGCACCGAGAGCCCATCCTCGACGATCCGCTTGGCCAGGCCCGCAGGATCCTGCGCCGTCACCAATGTACGGGCGTGGCCGGCCGACAGCGCGCCATCGACCAGCATGTCGCGAATCACGTCCGGCAGCTTCAGCAGCCTGAGCGTGTTGGCGACGTGGCTGCGGCTCTTGCCGATCACCTGGCCGAGATCGGCCTGGGTGTAGCCGTGATCGTCGATCAGCTGCTGGTAGCCCATCGCCTCCTCGACTGGGTTGAGGTCGGTTCGCTGGACGTTTTCGATGATCGCCAGTTCGAGCGCGGTGCGATCGTTGACATCGCGCACAATGATCGGAATCTCGGTCAGCCCGGCGCGCTGCGCCGCGCGCCAGCGCCGCTCGCCGGCGATGATCTCGTAGCGGCCAGCTTGCGTCGGCGACGGCCGCGCCACCACCGGCTGCACCACGCCATGTTCACGGATCGACTGGGCAAGATCGGTCAGGTCGGCGTCGCCAAAATGCCGGCGCGGATTCTTTGGGTTCGGGCTCAGGAACTCGATCGGCACCTTGCCGTCGGCATTCATGCTCTGCTTTTCCGGCGCTGCCGGACGATCGATTTCGCCGATCAGCGCCGCCAGTCCCCGCCCCAGTCTTTTTCTTGAAAGGTCTTCGCTCATCGTCTGTCCAGATCGTTTCGGTATGGATTCAGCTTCTAGGCGGCGCGCAGTTTGCGCTCGCGGCGGATCACCTCGGAGGCAAGCTGCAGATAGGCCTGGCTGCCGGAGCATTTGAGGTCGTAGAGGATCGCCGGCTTGCCGTAGGACGGCGCCTCGGAGACACGCACATTGCGCGGGATCACGGTTTCATAGACCTTGTCGCCCATATGCGCCCGCACGTCCTGCACCACCTGGTTGGCGAGGTTGTTGCGCCCGTCGAACATGGTTAGCACGATGCCCTGGATCGTCAGCTCGGGATTGATAGAGCGGCGAACCTGCTCGACCGTCTCCAGCAGCTGGCTCAAGCCTTCGAGCGCGAAGAACTCGCATTGCAGCGGCACCAGCACGGAATCGGCTGCCGCCATCGAGTTCAGCGTCAGAAGATTGAGCGACGGCGGGCAATCGATCAGCACATAACCAAAATTGGCCGAGCGCTCCGCCGAGGCGCGTAAGGCGTTGCGCAGCCGCAGTACCCGGTCCGGCGCCGAGGCGATCTCCATCTCGATGCCGAGCAGATCGAGCGTCGACGGCACGATCGACAGGCCCGGCACCGCCGTCGGGATCGCCGCCGCCTCCAGATCGAGCTCGCCGGTCAGCACGTCATAGGAGGAAACGGTGCGGTCGCGCCGGTCGATTCCGAGGCCGGTGCTGGCATTGCCTTGCGGATCGAGATCGACGATCAGCACCCGCTCGCCGATCGCCGCGAGCGCCGTCGCCAGATTGATGGCCGTCGTCGTCTTGCCGACGCCGCCCTTCTGGTTGGCTACGGTGATGATTCGGGGGCCATTCTTCATCATGGGTCTATGCCAGAAATTCATTCCGAGGTCGCCGATCTCAAGTCAGTTGGCGCAAATCAGACAGTTCGAGGATGACGCCATGAGCGTCGGTCGCGCTGGCATGTTCTATCAGATCGAACGACCATCGTTGAGCGCTTTCTGCCACTTCGGCGCGGTAATCCCGGCCTTTGTGGAACAGGCCGCGCGCGCCCGCCGTCAGCCACGGCGCCGACAGCTCGAGCAGGACCGGAAGCGACGCCAGCGCCCTGGCCGTGACGATTTGAGGTGTCGATACAAGCGCATAGGCGTCGTCAATACGCCGCGCGATAATGCGGGCGGGCAGGTTGAATTGGCCGACGACCGCTTGCAGGAACGATGCCTTTTTCCGATTGCTTTCAACCAGATCGATGCTGGCGCCGTCACGCTCGGCGAGCAGAAAGCCAATGACCAAGCCGGGAAAACCGCCGCCCGAGCCGAGATCGACCCAGCGCTTCGCTTCCGGTTTGATTCGCGCAACCTGCGCGCTGTCGAGGATGTGCCGGCGCCAGACATCGTCCTGGGTCGATTGCGCGGCCAGGTTTATTCGGCGGTTCCATTTCTGGAAGACCGTCTCGAAGTCCATCAGGCGGTCGAATGTTTCACGTGAAACCGGGCCGGCAGCCTCTTGCAGGCTCGCCCATGAGGCAGCGCTCACGCAACATTCCTTCGCCCGGCGGCCTCGGCGTTGCGGACATGCGCGACGATGATCGCCAGCGCCGCCGGGGTCATGCCTTCCATGCGTTGCGCATCGGCGATGGAGCGCGGCTGGCGCGCCAGCATCTTCTGCTTCAACTCGTTGGACAGACCCGGAACAGAGGCAAAGTCCAGCGACGCGGGGATCAATCGGCTCTCCTCATGTCTGATTTGTGTGACATCTGCCTGCTGCCGGTCGAGATAGACCGAATATTTCGCCTCCGTTTCGAGGCGTTCGGCCGTCTTGGCGTTGATTGCCGCAAACTCCGGAGCAATTCGGGCCAGCCAGGCGACGTCGACGCCCGGATAGGCCAGCAACTCATAAGCGGAGCGGCGCACACCGTCCCTGTTGATCTCGAGCCCATGACGCGCCGCCTCGTTGGGGGTCATGGTCGTGCCAAGCGCAACCTTGCGCGCCTTTTCAAGGTCCTGCACGACATCGCTAAACCGATGCATCCGTTGCCGCGAGGCGATGCCGAGCTTCGTGGCTAGCGGCGTCAGCCGCTCATCGGCGTTGTCGGCCCGCAGCGACAGCCGGAACTCGGCCCGTGAGGTGAACATGCGGTAGGGTTCGGCGATGCCGCGGCTGGTCAAATCGTCCACCATCACCCCAATATAGGCCTCGGTTCGGCTGAGCACGATCTGATCGCTCGTCGATGCCTGCCGCGCGGCGTTGAGGCCAGCGAGCAGCCCCTGCGCGCCGGCCTCCTCGTAGCCGGTCGTGCCGTTGATCTGCCCGGCCAGGAAAAGGCCACCAATTAGCTTTGTTTCCAGCGTCGGCTTGAGCTCGCGCGGATCGACATGGTCATACTCGATGGCATAGCCGGGCTGCAGCATGGTGGTACGCTCAAGGCCGGGAATGGTCTTCAGAATGTCGAGCTGCACGTGCTCGGGCAGCGAGGTGGAAATGCCGTTCGGGTAGACGGTGTCGTCGTCCAGCCCTTCCGGCTCGAGGAAAATCTGGTGGCCCTCGCGGTCGCCGAACTTGACGATCTTATCCTCGATGGACGGGCAGTAACGCGGCCCTACGCCTTCGATTGAGCCGGAATACATGGCGGAACGGCTCAGATTGGCGCGGATCAGCTCATGCGTCGCCGCAGTCGTGCGCGTGATGCCGCAATGGATCTGCGGGTTGTCGATGCGGTCCGTCATCAGCGAGAACGGCACCGGATGCTCATCCGCCGCCTGGCTCTCCAGCGACGCCCAATCGATGGTTCTACCATCCAGCCGCGGCGGCGTGCCGGTCTTCAGCCGCCCTAGCTTGAAGCCCGCGCGCGCCATGGTGGCGGACAGGCCGAGGCTGGCCTGTTCGTTCATGCGGCCGGCGACGATCTTCTTCTCACCGATATGGATCAGCCCGCGCAGAAAGGTGCCGGTGGTCACCACCACGGCGCCACAGGCAAGCCTGCGACCACCCGTCAGCAGCGCGGCTGCGATGCGCCCATTGTCGATGTCGAAATCCAGAACCTCGCCCTCGACCACATCGAGACCGGCCTGCTCGCGAATCGCCGCCTGCATGGCGAGCCGATACAGTTTTCTGTCCGCCTGCGTCCGCGGCCCGCGAACCGCCGGTCCCTTACGACGATTGAGCAAGCGGAACTGGATGCCGGCCGCATCGGCGACGCGCCCCATCAATCCGTCCATGGCGTCGATCTCGCGAACCAGATGCCCCTTGCCGAGCCCACCGATCGCCGGATTGCAGGACATGACGCCGGTCGTCTCGAAGCGCAGCGTCACCAAAGCCGTTTTCGCGCCGGCGCGCGCGGCAGCGCTGGCCGCCTCGCAACCAGCATGGCCGCCGCCCACCACAACCACATCAAAGCGATCGGTCATTTCAGAATCCCGAATTCAAGTCGACCGACACATGTCGCCGACAGCCTGCGCTGTCAAGGACGCTCGACGAATCGTTTCACGTGAAACAATGCAACTGCTGCGCTGGCACTGCGGTCTTGGCGGGCGGCGACCAGTCCATCGCGGAGTATCGCGAACCTTCGGAGATTGGCCAAGGTATCCCCCTTCGTCATCCTAGGGCGGAGCAGGGGCGAAGCGACGTCGCGGAGACTCTGGGATCCATGCCCTTACCTGACGGCCGTGCACCGGGACCCGAACAGACTGCCCGGCAGCGGCGTTGCGAATGCAACCGACATTTCCAAGCCGCCGCATTCTTCGGCTGGCGTTACGGCATGGATCCTAGGGCCTATGCTCCCGCCTCGCGTTCGCTCCGCCCAAGGATGACGAAGCCATGGAGGGCCTACGCCGATCACAGACGCGAGGGGCCGAGACCGGTCTCCTCCTGCCGCAACGCTCAGCGTTTCACGTGAATCACCCGAAGGCGGCCGGTCTGCAATGTTTCACGTGAGTCATTTGCCGATACAGAACTGCGCAAATATGACGTCGAACATGTCCTCGACGTCGACGGCGCCAACAATCCGGCCGAGCCTATCCGCCGCAAGCCGCAATTCCTCGGCCCGCAGCTCCTGCCCGCGCTCATTGCCTGTCACTGCCGCAAGCAGGAAGCGTTTCGTCTCGTTGAGAAGCTCGACGTGCCGCAGCCGCGACGGCAGGATATCGCCTACCTGGCCAATTTGCGCCGCGGCGCGATGGCCGATCTCCGCCAGCAACTCCGCCAGCCCCGTACCGTCCCTGGTCGATATAACCGCATCATAAGGTGTCCCAAGCAAGGACGCCCGCGGCTTGCCTTGCAACAGATCGACCTTCGTCCCGACCCTCAATGATGGAACACCGGCCGGCAGTGCGCCCGCTGCAATCGGCACCGCCATATCCTCCAGCACGAGCAGCAGATCGGCGGTTCCGGCCTTGCTCCTTGCCCTTTCGATGCCAATCGCCTCGATCCTGCCAGGCTTCTCCCGCAGACCGGCAGTATCCGTCACTCTTATGCGCATCCCCTCCAGGTCCAGCACCACTTCGAGCAGATCGCGGGTCGTGCCGGGCTCTTCCGTGACGATCGCCGCCTCGCGCCGGGCCAGTGCGTTGAACAGGCTCGATTTGCCGGCATTCGGCGCGCCGAGGATGACGACCTCGAACCCATCGCGGATGATTTCGGCGGCCCGGAACCCCCGGACATGCCGTTCGATCTCGTCGATCATCGCCCACACGTCCGACCAGACCGTCTCTGCAACGGAACCCGGCACATCGTCTTCATCGGCAAAATCGATCTCGGCTTCGATCATCGCCCGCGCATGGATAAGCCGACGGCGCCAGCCCAAATAGAGCTCGCTCTGCACACCCTCGGCATTCTGAACGGCAAAGCGCCGCTGTGCCTCCGTCTCGGCGTTGACGAGATCGGCCAGCGCCTCGGTCTCGACCAGATCGACCTTGCCGTTGAGAAAGGCGCGGCGAGTGAATTCACCCGGCTCGGCATGCCTGACGCCGTCAAAGCCGGCCATCGTCTCCAGCATCTTTGCCACAACGGCGCGCCCGCCATGGACATGGAATTCGGCGATATCTTCGCCAGTGAAGCTGTTGGGGCCGGCAAAGAGAACGACCAGGCCGTTGTCCAGCACCAATCCGTCGGGCGTCATGAACTTCCGATAGGTCGCAACACGGTTCTCAACCATGGAACCGGCAATTGTTTCGATAATGAATCGACTTTGTGGGCCGGAAATGCGGATCACGGCAACGCCGGCGGGCAGGCGACCGCTCGACAGGGCAACAATGGAATCACCTGAAATCATTTGCCGACCCAGCACAACCGCCCTAGCTTCGCTTATTCATCGACAATTGCCGAGTTATCGACCGTGACATTGCCCGCGCAAAATCTGCTTGCCGAAGAGGCCAGCCCCTATCTGCAGCAGCATAGCGGCAACCCTGTGCATTGGCGGGCATGGTCGCCGGCGTCGCTCGCCGAAGCAAGAACGCTTGAGCGGCCAATCCTGCTCTCGGTCGGCTACGCCGCCTGCCATTGGTGCCATGTCATGGCCCATGAGAGCTTCGAGAACGACGACGTCGCCGCCGTCATGAACCGTCTCTTCGTCAATATCAAGGTGGATCGCGAAGAGCGGCCGGACATCGATCAGATCTATATGGCGGCGCTGTCCTCGATGGGCGAGCAGGGCGGTTGGCCGCTGACCATGTTCTTGACGCCGGATGGGAAGCCATTCTGGGGCGGCACCTATTTTCCGCGCGAGGCACGCTACGGCCGCCCGGGCTTCGTCCAGGTACTCGAGGCGGTCGACAAGGCGTGGCGGGAGAAGAAAGAAAGCGTTAACCAAAGCGCTGACGGGCTGACCACGCATGTCGAGGCGCGGCTGGCCGGCTCGCATGCCAAGGCCGTGCTCGACCGCGACACGCTGGCGACACTCGCCAACGGCATCGAAGGCATGATCGACAGGGATTTGGGCGGCCTGCGCGGCGCGCCCAAATTCCCCAATGCGCCGTTCATGCAGACGCTCTGGCTGTCCTGGCTGCGCGATCGCCACACAGCCCATCGCGACGCCGTCCTGCTCAGCCTCGAAAAGATGTTGGCGGGCGGCATCTACGATCATATCGGCGGCGGTTTGAGCCGCTACTCGACCGACGCCGAGTGGCTGGTGCCGCATTTCGAAAAAATGCTCTACGACAACGCCCAGCTCATTCGGCTGTGCAATTGGGCCTATGCCGCGACCGGCAACGAATTGTTCCGGGTACGAATCGAAGAGACGATCGGCTGGCTCTTGCGCGAGATGCGCGTCGACGGCAGTGCATTCGCTGCCAGCCTCGACGCCGACAGCGAGGGCGAGGAGGGGCTGTTCTACACCTGGAGCAGGGATGAAATAGAAACCGCTCTTGGCGACGAATCGGCTTTATTTTTCAAACACTTCACAATTGTCGCCCCGCATGGCTGGGAGGGCAAGCCGATCATCCACCAGACCGAAGCCCAGCAAACGCAAAGCGTGGCCGATCGCGACCGGCTCACTCCCTTAAAAGAGAAGATGCTAGCAGCCCGGGAGCAGCGCGTCAGACCCGGGCGTGACGGAAAAATCCTGACCGATTGGAACGGCCTGGTAATCGCGTCTCTCGCCGAAGCCGGTCGTTCCCTGAAACGGATCGACTGGATCGAGGCGGCGGAGCAGGCCTTCGCTGCCATTGCCAGCGCGGGTCGAGACAGTCGCTTGCCGCATTCGATGCTTGGCGCAAACAGGCTTTTCCCGGCGCTGTCGAGCGACTACGCCGCCATGGTCAACGCCGCGATCTCCTTGTTTGAAGCTACCGGCACATCGAGTTACACCGAGCTGGCCGGCCAATTCATCGCGCAGCTCGATCAATGGCATAGCGATGAGAACAACACCGGCTACTACCTCACCGCGTCGGACAGTGCCGACGTGCCGATCCGTATCAGGGGCGATGTCGACGAGGCCATCCCGTCAGCCACCGGCCAGATCATCGAGGCCATGGTCCGATTGTCCTCGCTTTCGGGCGATCTTGAATTACAGGAAAAGACCTGGAAGGTCGCCGAACACGCGGCCGGCCGTGCGGCGCATCAGGCATATGGCCAGGCAGGTATCGTCAACGCCTGCGCCTTGGCGATCGAGCCGTTGAAACTGGTGCTGGTGGACGACCAAGAGAACCCCGGGCTTGTTCCGGTTGCGAATCGAAATCCGGACCCCCGCCGGGTCGACACTATCGTGTCGGTCGGCTCGGCGACAAGCCTGGCGACGCTGCCAGGCGGCGTTTTGCCGCCAACGATCGAGCCCGGCGCCTGGCTGTGCACCGGGCAGGTCTGCCTACCGGTGATAACGGACGCTGAGGAGCTCGAGCGGCAGTTGCGGCGCGGATAGGTGAGGGGCTGCCTCGCCTGACCCTTACGTGTTCATCGAATCGAAGAAATCCGCATTCGTCTTGGTCTGCTTGAGCTTGTCGATCAGGAACTCGATGGCGTCGGTTGTGCCCATCGGTGCCAGGATGCGGCGCAGCACGAAGATCTTCTGCAAGTCCTGGCGCGCGACCAGAAGGTCTTCCTTGCGGGTGCCGGACTTGAGGATGTCCATGGCCGGGTAGATGCGCTTGTCCGCCACCTTGCGGTCGAGCACGATTTCCGAATTGCCGGTGCCCTTGAACTCTTCGAAGATGACCTCGTCCATGCGGCTGCCGGTGTCGATCAGCGCGGTGGCGATGATGGTCAGCGAGCCGCCTTCCTCGATGTTGCGGGCTGCGCCGAAGAAGCGCTTCGGCCGCTGCAAGGCATTGGCGTCGACGCCGCCGGTCAGCACCTTGCCGGATGACGGCACCACGGTGTTGTAGGCACGGCCGAGGCGGGTGATCGAATCCAGCAGGATGACGACGTCGCGCCCGTGCTCGACCAGGCGCTTCGCCTTCTCGATCACCATTTCGGCGACCTGGACGTGGCGCACCGCCGGCTCGTCGAAGGTCGAGGAGACGACCTCGCCCTTCACCGAGCGCTGCATATCGGTGACTTCCTCCGGCCGCTCGTCGATCAGCAGCACGATCAAATAGCATTCCGGATGATTGGTGGTGATCGAATGGGCGATGTTCTGCAACAGCACCGTCTTGCCGGTTCGCGGCTGCGCCACGATCAGGGCGCGCTGGCCTTTGCCGAGCGGCGCCACCAGGTCGATGACGCGCGCCGAGATGTCCTTCGAGGTCGGAACGTCCATTTCCATCTTCAGCCGCGAGGTCGGATAAAGCGGCGTCAGATTGTCGAAATGGATCTTGTGGCGGATCTTTTCGGGGTCGTCGAAATTGATCGTGTTGACCTTGAGCAGCGCGAAATAGCGCTCGCCTTCCTTCGGGCTGCGGATCGGGCCTTCGACGGTATCGCCGGTCTTCAGCGAGAACCGGCGGATCTGCGACGGCGAAATATAAATATCGTCGGGGCCCGGCAGGTAATTGGCATTGGCCGAGCGCAGGAAGCCAAAACCGTCCTGAAGCACTTCGACCACACCGTCGCCGATGATCTCGATATCCTGGGTCGCCAGCCGCTTCAGGATTGCGAACATCAGCTCCTGCTTGCGCATCACACTGGCGTTCTCGACCTCGAGCGATTCGGCATAAGCGATCAGCTCTGGCGGTTTCTTGTTCTTGAACTCGGTGAGTTTCATTTCTTGCATCATTAGACGGACTCTGAGTGACTAAGCATGGGGAAAATATCGGCGGGATGCGACAAATGCCGGGCGCGGCCGAAGCGATGAATGGGGCGGCGCATGACGGGAAGGAAGACCCGTCTTTTATCGTCGGTCGACTAAAAGAGCAAGCCGCCTTTTGTGAGCGCCGCGCGTCTCTCTCGACGCGCAAAGGACGCTGTAAGACTTTTTGAGTTCCGCATCGTCCTTTCCGAAAATCGATCCCGATTTTCGGGTCGATGCGGTGGCGTCAAAACGGCTTCACGATGACCAGCACGACGATGACGATCATCAGTAATGTGGGGAACTCGTTGACGATCCGCCAGTGCCTCGCCGGTTTTTCATTGCGGTCCTCGGCGAATTTGCGCACCGCGCCGGCCAGATAGCCATGAACGGCCGAGAGCCCGAGCACCGCGGCGATCTTGGCATGCAGCCATCCGCCCTGAAAACCAAAGCCTTTCCAGGCCAGCCAGAGCCCGAATACCCAGGTGATGATCATGGCCGGATTGATGATGCCGCGCAGCAGCCGGCGCTCCATCACCTTGAAGGTTTCCGACTGGACGGAGCCTTTCTCCGCATCGGCATGATAAACCAGCAGCCGCGGCAGATAGAGCATGCCCGCCACCCAGGAGATGACGGCAATGACATGGATCGCCTTTGCCCAGGGATAGAAATCATCTGGCCCAAACAGGAACAGAAGCCCAGCCAACACGAGGAAAACCGCAATCGCTATCGCCGCGCGGCGCATTGCGCCAGCACCACCTTCCGCGGTGCCATTCCCCATCATCGTCATGATGCGCTCCGCACCAGTTTCACCATCGCCTCGACATGCGCGATCGGCGTTTCCGGCGTGATGCCGTGCCCGAGATTGAAGATCAGCGGTCCATCGCCCAGTGCTTTCAAGATAGCGTCGACGCCGTCGGCTAGAGCCTTGCCGCCGGCCACCAGCCGTAACGGATCGAGATTGCCCTGTACGGCGCCGTCGCGCTGCAGTTCCTTTGCCGTCGTCAACGGCACGGTCCAGTCGAGCCCCAGCCCCGTCACGCCGGTCTTCTGGCGATAGCTCCGGTAGTGGGCGCCGGCGCCCTTGGGAAACCCGATGATCGGAACGTTGGGATGCACGGCCCGTACCTGCCTGACGATCTCCGCCATCGGCACGACACAAAAGGCCTCGAAAGACACTTCGTCGAGCACGCCGGACCACGAGTCAAAAACCTGCACCACATCGGCGCCTGCTTCGATCTGGCGGATGAGATAGGCGGCCGAGTAATCGACAAGTACGTTCAGCAGCTGCAGGAAAGCCGCCGGCTCGCGATAGGCGAACAGCCGCGCCGGCGCTTGGTCTGAGGTGCCGTGGCCGGCGATCATATAGGTCGCCACCGTCCACGGCGCGCCGCAGAAGCCGATGAGCGTCGTTTCATCAGGCAGTTTTGTCCGCAGCCGTCTGACCGTCTCGTAGACCGGTTCGAGATTCACGTGAAACGTTTCGCCGTCGAGAGCCGCAATCTCCGCCGCCGAGATCGGCGTCAACAGCGGCCCGCGTCCCTCCTCGAAACGCACGTCGCGGCCCAGCGCATGCGGCACGACCAGAATGTCGGAAAACAGGATCGATGCATCGAAGCCAAAGCGTTCTATCGGCTGCAGCGTTACCTCCACAGCAAGATCGGGATCGTAGCAAAGATCGAGGAACGATCCGGCCCGCCTGCGTGTCTCCCGATATTCCGGCAGATAGCGGCCGGCCTGGCGCATCATCCAGAGCGGCGGCGGAAACGCAGCCTTGCCCTTCAACACGTCCAGCATGATCCGGTTTTCGGGCATTCAGCGCTCGCCTCTCCAGGCTTCTCTATAATTAAATATTCTATTTCTAGGAATCTTATGATTCTAAGAGTCTGTTGGTATCGGTGGTTGTCTCCTGTCCCGCTTTGCCCCGGAAAATGCCAGCCAGCATATTGTCGCGTGCTTCTTCTGCCGGGTAGGAGGGGATTGGGGACAGTTGGAAATTTCGGATTTGGGTCAATGCGTTATGGGCCGCGCAAAGAAAACGGGCCTGTGGATGAGGCAGAGTCAAAAAAGCCCGTCCCCGAACTTGTCCCCAGCCGCCCGACGAAGCCGACAGCGCAACGAATTGTGGACAAACTGGCATCTGATACAGTCGCCTCCGACCGGCCGATCTTTCCGACCGACCTTATCCACATCGGCCCACAGCTTGGAACGAACCCCTGTGAACAAACCCCAGAGCTTCTTTCACCTTCACCTGATTTCCGATGCCACCGGTGAAACGCTGCTGGCGGCCGGCCGCGCGGCCTCCGCGCAATATAAGGATGCGCGCGCCATCGAGCATATCTACCCGCTCATCCGCACCGAAAAGCAGGTGACGAAAGTGTTCGAGGACATCGAGGAGGAGCCGGGCATCATCCTCTATACGGTCGTCGACCAAAAGCTCGCCCGCGGTATCGACGAACGCTGCGCCGCCATGGGCCTGCCTTGCGTCTCCGTGCTGGAACCGGTGCTGACTGTGTTCCAGTCCTATCTCGGCACGCCGGCCGGCCGCCGCGTCGGCGCCCAGCATGTTCTCGACGCCGAATATTTTCGCCGCATCGACGCGCTCAATTTCACCATGGAGCATGACGACGGCCAGCTGCCCGCCAATATGGACGACGCCGACATCGTGCTCGTTGGCATTTCGCGCACCTCGAAGACGCCGACCAGCATCTATCTCGCCAATCGGGGCATCAAGACCGCCAACATCCCGATCGTGCTGGGCGTGCCGGTACCGGAAAGCCTGGTCAACGCCACGAAACCGCTGATCGTCGGGCTGATCGCCACCGCCGAGCGCATCTCTCAGGTCCGCCAGAACCGCATCCTCGGCAACACCAGCGCCTACGAGCCGACCGACTATGTCGACCGCGCCGCGATCGCCGAAGAGCTCGCCTATGCCCGCCAGATCTGCACCCGGCATGGCTGGCCGATGATCGACGTCAGCCGCCGCTCGATTGAAGAGACGGCGGCGGCTATCGTTGCCCTGCGCGGCAAGACGCGCTAGGGCGTGTGATATTCAGGTGATGCCGGCCTGCAAACGGCGGCTTCCTGCGCTTCCGGTGCTCACGTACGAAAAGTACGCTCCGCTCCGGTTCTCGGAAGCCACAATTTTCGACTCGGCCTGACCTGAATCTCGACACACGCTAGTGAGCGTCAGGACTCGGGCGATAAAAATGGCCGAAAAAATCATCCTTGCCTCGGGCAGCCCGTTCCGCAAGGCGCTGCTTGTCAATGCCGGCGTGGCGGTCGAGGCGGTTCCGGCGGAAGTCGACGAGCGCGCGCTTGAGGCGCCACTGAAAGACAGCGGTATCTCGCCTGAAGACGTCGCCTTGGTGCTTGCCGAGGCCAAGGCCACCGAGGTCAGCGAGCGAAAGCCCGGCGCCCTGGTGCTTGGCTGCGACCAGACGCTGTCGCTCGGCGACGAACTGTTCCACAAGCCGGTCGACATGGAAGGCGCGCGCCGCCATCTCTTGGCGCTGTCGGGAAAGACCCATCAGCTCAACAGCGCCGTGGTGCTGGCCCGCAACAGTGCGGTTCTGTGGCGGCATGTCGGCATTGCCAGCCTGACCATGCGAAAGCTCGATCCGGCCTTCATCGGCCGCCATCTGGCGCGGGTCGGCGCCAAGGCGCTGTCCAGCGTCGGCGCCTACCAGATCGAAGGCGAAGGCATCCAGCTGTTCGAAAGAATAGAAGGCGACTACTTCACCATCGTCGGCCTGCCGCTTCTGCCCGCTCTGGCCAAGCTGCGTGACCTCGGCGCCATCGATGGCTGAGGCTGCGAAAAAGGCATTCGTCACCGGCCACCCGGTCGCGCATTCCCGGTCGCCGAAGATCCATTCCTATTGGCTGGCGAAATACGGTATCGACGGCAGCTACCGGGCCATCGACGTCGCGCCGGAGGCTTTTGCCGAATTCGTGAGAACGCTCGAGGCGACTGGCTACCGTGGCGGCAACGTCACCATCCCGCACAAGGAAGCCGCCTTCGCGCTGGCGACGCACCGCGACGATGCGGCCGAACAGATCGGTGCCGTCAACACGCTGTGGTTCGAGGGCGGAAGTCTGTGCGGCGGCAACACCGACGCCCATGGCTTTGCCGCCAATCTCGACGAGCATGCGCCGGGCTGGGCCGCAAATAGCCCGGCCGTGGTGCTCGGTGCCGGCGGCGCCGCCCGCGCGGTCATCCATGCGTTGATGGAACGCGGCATCAGTGACATCCGCATCGTCAACCGAACGCTCGCCCGAGCCGAGGAATTGCGCCACCGCTTCGGCGCCGGCGTCTCGGCCCATGGCACGCACGCGACCGGCGAGCTGCTTGCCGATGCCGGCCTGCTGGTCAACACGTCAGCGCTCGGCATGCATGGCCATGGAGGCCTGTCCGCCGATCCCCGCAGGCTGCCGGACCATGCCATCGTCACCGACATTGTCTATGTGCCGCTGGAAACGCCGTTGCTGGCCGCAGCCAAAGCGCGGGGCCTGAAGACCGTAGACGGCCTCGGCATGCTGCTGCACCAGGCGGTGCCCGGCTTCGAGCGCTGGTTCGGCATCAGGCCGGAGGTCACTGCCGAATTGCGGCAGATGATCGTCGCCGATCTCGGTGCCCAAGGAATGACTTAGGAGTGAAAGGCATGATCGTGCTCGGCCTCACCGGATCGATCGGCATGGGCAAGTCGACTACGGCCAGGATGTTTGCCGAAGCCGGCGTGCCCGTCCACGATTCGGACGAGGCTGTGCATCGCCTCTACGCCGGCAAGGCGGCTCCGTTGGTGGAGGCAGCTTTTCCCGGAACCACAAAATCCGGGTCGGTCGATCGCACGAAGCTGGCCGAGCGAGTGCTCGGCGATGCCGCGGCCTTGAAACAGCTGGAAGCTATCATCCACCCGCTGGTCCGCGCCGACGCCGACGCCTTCCTGGCCCGGAACCGTGCCGCCAGCGCGCCGCTTGTCCTTCTCGACATCCCGCTGCTGTTCGAAACCGGTGGCCGCGACCGCGTCGACAAGGTCGTGGTCGTCACCGCCTCGGCCGAAATCCAGCGCGCCCGCGTGCTGGCGCGGCCGGGCATGAGCGAAAAGAAGCTGGCGTCGATCCTGGCCAGGCAGGTTCCCGACGCCGAAAAGCGCAAGCGCGCCGAATTCATCATCGACACTGGACAGGGCTTCGATGCGGCGCGCGCGGCGGTCAATGCGATCGTCGCCGAACTGGTGGGGGATAAGGCCGGCAAGCCTCCTTAACGCGCTTGCATCGGGCGGAATATGTTGCCAATTTGTTCCCATAATGATTCGGCTGGAATAACGCCGGACCCAACGGAATGATTCGATGCGCGAGATCATCTTCGACACGGAAACCACCGGTCTCGATTTCCGCGATGACCGCGTCATCGAGCTTGGCTGCATAGAGCTGGTCAATCGGTTCCCGACCGGCCGCACCTTCCACCATTACATCAATCCGCAAGGACGACCGATTCATGCGGAGGCGCAGGCCGTTCATGGCATCAGCGCCGCCGATCTCATGGGAAAGCCGACCTTCAGCGACATCGCCGAGGAGTTTCTTGCCTTCATCGACGGCGCCAAGCTGGTCGCCCACAATGCGACTTTCGATATCGCTTTTCTCAATGTCGAATTCGGCCGGCTTGGCCATCCGCTCGTTGACCCCGGACTTGTCGTCGACACCCTGGCGCTGGCGCGCCGCAAGCATCCGATGGGACCCAATTCGCTTGACGCGCTGTGCCGGCGCTACGGCATCGACAATGCCCGTCGCACCAAGCACGGCGCCTTGCTCGATTCGGAATTGCTGGCCGAGGTCTATATCGAGCTCATCGGCGGCAAACAGGCAGCCCTCATCCTCGACAGTGCCACGGCGCCCGCCGGCGGCAGGAGAAATGTCGACGATATCGACATCAGCATCGGCGCTCGGCCGATTGCACTGCCGTCTCGCCTGACCGCCGCAGAGCGTAGCGCGCACGCGAGCATGGTCGGCACATTAGGCGAAAAAGCGCTCTGGCTGCGCGTCGCCGCGGAAGCAAGTTCCGCGGCATAGCTATTTTGACGGGTAGGAAGGCGATCGGCAACGAACGTCGATTGTTCCGTTTCCGTGGCAATCTCAGTGGCAGGTCGCAAGCCGTCGAGATTAGCCGAAGCATCCCTCCCTTCGTCATCCCAGGGCGGAGCAGGAGCGAAGCGACGTCGCGCAGACCCTGGGATCCATGCCGTGACATCAGCCGAAGAATGCAGCGGCTCAGAACGGCGCTTGCATCCGCAACGGTGCGGGCTACCCTTCAACCATGACCGGCTATGCCTACATGACCGCGAGCCAGAAGCGTGGCACGATCTACATCGGTGTCACCAACGATCTCGGCCGCCGCATGCCAGAGCACAAATCCGGCCAAAGCTCGCGCTTCACCAGCCGCTACGGCGTGCAGCGTCTGGTCTGGTACGAAGAACATTTCGATATCCGCGATGCCATCCAGCGCGAGAAGTCGCTGAAGCGCTGGCCGCGCCAGTGGAAGATAGAACTGATCGAGAAGACCAATCCAGAGTGGTTCGAGCTTTTTCGCGGAACGGGGTGGTAGCGTTCGGTTCTGGTCCGCTGGAGCACTGCCGCGAGGTAACGGCATGGATCCCAGGGTCTGCGCCGCGTCGCTTCGCTCCTTGCTCCGCCCTGGGATGACGAACGGAGGGGTGTTTCGGCTAATCTCGAAGGCGACCTGCCATTGAGATTGGCCGCGGACAGTAACTATCGACGGTTGCTGCGGATCGGCTTCCGACCTGTCAGGATTGAGGAGCTCGTCTCAAAGCAAAAAAACCCGGCGCGAGGCCGGGTTCTTCAAAGGCTGCGCAACACCAGCCTCAGCTCACCTTAACCTTGCCGGCGGCCTGGTCCTCAGCCAGCTTCTGCTGGAACATCTGCGCGAAATCGATCGGATCGAGCATCAAGGGCGGGAAGCCGCCATTGCGCGTCGCCTCGGCGATGATCTGCCTGGCGAACGGAAACAGCAGCCGCGGGCATTCGATGAACAGCAGCGGCAGCATGTGCTCCTGCGGGAAGCCGCTGATGGCGAAAACGCCGCCATAGACCAGCTCGACGTTGAACAGCACTTCCTTGTCGAAGGACGCCTTGGCGTTCAGCGTCAGATTGACGTCGAACTGCTTGTCCGAAAGCGGGTTGGCGTTGACATTGACGTTGATGGCGATGCCAGGGGCCTTGTCGCGGCCGCGCAGCGAGTTCGGCGCGCCGGGGCTTTCGAAGGAAAGGTCCTTCACATATTGGGCAAGCACATTGAGCGAGGGCTGCGTCGCGTCGCCGTTGCCACTGGCCGCGCCGGTCGGCGCGTCGTCTTTGCTGGCCATAAGCCTTTGTCCTTTTGCCTGGGCAGCGTTGCTGACCGGATTGAAATCGGGCGTTCGCTACCATGGCCGGCATGACAAGACAAGGTTTGCCGACCTACTCGTCCCGGAGGCGTTTGCCGACCTACTCGTCCCGGAGGCGTTTGCCGACCCTACTCGTCCTCAAGGCGAGCTACTCGTCCTTGAGGCGGCGCCATGGAGAATCGTGATCCGGGCCGCGCTTGTAGTCGTCGCCGCGCGAATAGTCGCTGTCGTCAAGGTCGATGGTCTTGTCGCGTTGCCGGGCCCTGAACCCGCCGGTGCTGAAATTGGTCGCCAGCACGATGCGGCCTTTCAACAGGCGCCAGGCAAGGTCGCGAACCGGCGGCAGGAACAGCAGAATGCCGAAAATGTCAGTAATGAAGCCGGGAATGATGAGCAGGATCGCGGCCAGCACGATCATGGCGCCATGCGCGAGCTGGCGGCTTGGATCACGGCCGGCGTCCATCTCGGCCCGGACCCGGGTCATGACGCCGAAACCCTGGTATCGCAACAACAGCGCGCCGGCGATGCTCGAAGCCAGCACCAGGCCGACCGTCGCCAGGGCGCCGACCTGGCGGCCGACAACGACGAAACCAGCGATCTCCAGCAGCGGAAGCGCGAGGACGAACAGGGGAAGCAGCGAAATGCGCAAATCTTGACCGATCGTTTCCATGTTTTGCCGGCCTGCGGGCAATCGCCGCTGGCACTGGCTCTTTTAGATAGGTATGCCTGCCTTTAATTTGAATGATTGCACCTTGCGTTCTATATGCTTTGGATGTTGAACGCTATGCGACCGCAGCCATTGCCTGGCCGGGCGGTCCGGCCGGAGTAGGGACTGATTGGCGGAAGATATGGGATTCTTCGACTTCGGCACGATTTTCTTTCTGGTTGCGGCGGTTGTGATCTTTTTCCAGCTGCGCAATGTGCTCGGCCGCCGCACCGGCAGTGAGCGCCCGCCCTTCGATCCCTATACGGCGGGCCGGACGCGCGACGACACCCAGAAGCCGGAGAATGTGGTCTCGCTGCCGCGCAAGCGAGCGCCGGGAGAGCCGGCAATCGACGCCTATGCGGCGATCGACGCCTTCGCCAAGCCTGACACCGATCTCAACAAGGGACTGCGCGCGATCAAGGACAATGATCCGGCATTCGACCCGAAGACCTTCGTCGATGGCGCCAAGATGGCCTATGAAATGATCGTGATGGCCTATGCCGATGGCGACCGCAAGACGCTGAAGAACCTGTTGTCGCGCGAGGTCTATGACGGCTTTGTCGCGGCCATCGGCGACCGCGAGGCGAAATCGGAAAAGATCCAGTCCTCCTTCGTCGGCATCGACAAGGCCGACATCGTTTCCGCCGAGATGAAGGGCAGCGAGGCGCATATCACGCTGCGCATCGTCAGCGAGCTGATTTCGGCGACGCGCGACAAGGCCGGCGCCGTCATCGACGGCGATCCCGAAACCGTCGCCGAGGTCAAGGATGTCTGGACCTTCGCCCGCGATACGCGCTCGCGCGACCCGAACTGGAAGCTCGTTGCCACCGAAGAAGAAGACTGAGCCCGGACCACGGCGAGGCTCCGGTGTCGCTATCTCAGGCGTTCCGCGAAAAATCCTTTGACGATCTGCCCGGTTGGGACGAGGACGACCATCTGGCCGCGTTCGCGGCTTTCCGGCGCTCGGCTTTTCATGTCCTGACAAAACCCTATCGCTCCGGCGGGCTCGGCGTCGATTTCAATGCCTTCACCGAGGCCTACGCTGCAGCCCGCACCGTTTCGCCAACCGACCGGGCGCAAGCCCGCGCCTTCTTCGAGCATCATTTCATCCCGGCGCACATAGGGGGCGAAAGCGGCGGCACCGGCCTCGTCACCGGCTTCTATGAACCGGTGGTCGACGCTTCATCGGTGCGAACCGAACGATTTGCGGTGCCGCTGCTGTCGCGCCCGGCCGATCTCGTCGACATCGACGACGTCAACCGGCCGCCCGGCATGGATCCCTATCTCGCCTTCGGCCGCGCCACGCCGAACGGGCCGGTCGAGTATTTCGACCGCGGCGAGATCGAGCGCGGCGCGCTCGTCGGCAAGCGTTTGGCTGGCAAGGGTCTGGAAATCGCCTGGCTAGCCGACAAGATCGACGCCTTCTTCATTCACGTGCAAGGTGCAGCCAGGCTCACCATGACCGACGGCCGGTTTTGCCGCGTCACCTATGCCGCCAAATCCGGCCAGCGCTTTACCGGACCCGGCAAGATCCTGAGTGAATTAGACGAAATCCCGCTCGAAGCGGTGACCATGCAGTCGGTCCGCGCCTGGTTCAAGGCGCATCCGGATCGCATCGACGAGATCCTGTGGCGCAACCGGTCCTATATTTTCTTCCGCGAGGCGGCTGTCGACGACCCGGAACTCGGGCCGATCGCTGGCGCAAAAGTGCCGCTGACGCCGGGCCGCTCCGTCGCTGTCGACCGTCTGCTGCATACATTCGGCACGCCGTTCTACATCGATGGGCCGTCGCTGACCGCTTTCGACGACAAGCCGTTCCGGCGACTGATGATCGCGCAGGATACCGGCTCGGCCATTACCGGGCCGGCCCGCGGCGACCTGTTCGCCGGAACGGGACATGCGGCCGGCGAGATCGCCGGCGTTGTCCGCAACCCTGCCGATTTCTACGCGCTGATACCGCGCCCGCTTGTACCGGGAGCGGGGCGATGACACGGCGCATCGACAGGCTGAGCGAGGACGATCGGGTCCTGTGGAACCTGGTGGCGCGCACGGCCAAGCCGCTGAAGGGCAAGTCCGCCAGCGACATCCCGGCTATCGGCCCGGACGTCGGTGATGACACGAAGCCACCGCCGCGTGTCCAGGCGATGGCTCCTGCTGCGGCCACGAAAGCAAAGGCGCAGCATGTCTCGCATGTGATCGACGAACCGACGCTGGAAAAACTGTCGAAGGGCCGATTGCCGATCGAAGGCCGCGTCGACCTGCATGGCCTGAGCCAGGACGAAGCCTATTCGCTGCTGTTTTCCTTCCTGCACCGGGCGCATGCCGGGGGCATCCGTTATGTGCTGGTCATCACCGGCAAGGGTTCGTCGTCGGGCGGCGACGGCATCTTGCGGCGCGCCGTGCCCGCCTGGCTGTCGACACCCGCTTTCAGGCCGCTTGTCTCCAGTCACGACCATGCTGCCCGCAACCATGGCGGCTCGGGCGCGCTCTATGTCCGCCTGCGGCGTGGGCGCTAATGAGGATGCACCCCATGAGGATGCACTCGTGACCCCGTTCGGCGAAAAGCTTCGCGCCCTGCGAAGCCAACGCGGCGTCAGTCAGAAGGCCATGGCCGAGGCGATCGGCGTCAGCGCCGCCTATCTGTCGGCGCTGGAGCATGGTCGCCGCGGCGCGCCGACCTGGACGCTGATCCAGAAGATCATCGGCTATTTCAATGTCATATGGGACGATGCCGAAGAACTCGAGCGGCTGGCCGACACCTCGCACCCACGGGTGAAGCTCGACACGTCGGGCCTCAGCCCCGCCGCCACCGAGCTTGCCAATGTTCTGGCCGAAAACATCGAAAAACTCGACGAAGCGGAGCTTCGCCGCATCACCGCATCGATCCGCGCCGCGCTGAAGCAGCCAAAGTGACGGCCTGCTACTGAACCGCGCCGACCAGAACCGGCTGGCCATCACGGATCGAGACCCAGCGGCCGGTATTGTCGATCGCCTGCCGCTTGAGGAAGCGATAGCCGGTCCGGTCCCACGAGCGGACCTTTCCGTCCAGATTGTCGAGGACGTAGTCGCCCTTGCTTGTGCGCACGGTCAGCACGGCGTGGCCCTCACCGTCCGGCTTGCGCACGACGGTCATCAGAAGATTGGCGTAGGAAACGCCCAAGCGGTTCAATTCGCGGCGCTTTTCCAAGACATAGTCCTCACAGTCGCCAACGCCCTTGACGGGATAGGCCCAGACCTCGTCCTTGCCATAAATGTCGATGTCGCTTATCGGCTTGACGGCGGCGTTGACCCTGGCGTTGACGCTGAGCATCTTGCGCCAGAGCGCACCGCTCATGGTGGCCGGGGCGAGATTGCCCGGATGGATCGAGCATTCGGCCGGACTGGTCTTGCAGAAATCGTAATGGCCGATCGGCTGCGATGTCGGCCCGCCGGTTGCCATTGGTCCCGCCGAAGCCGCCGTAGACCAGCCTGCCGCAAGTGCCAGCCCTAACAGGGCGCACGCGCGCAGCCTTCTCGCCATTGGTGAGGAAATCATTGTCCCCCTCGTCCCTTGTTGTTAATGAAAGGTTAAGGGCGATCTACAGTCTCTGTCAATTATACCAACGGCCAGATTTGCGACATGGTTACCCGGGCGGCCGAAACAGCGGCTATTGTGCAACAGGTCGACTTGAACTGGGCTGCCATCCGGGACTCACAAGGCTATATCTTTACTTTTTGGCGGTGCGAACCAGCTTCGGCCTCACCGCAACGCGGGTCTGGCGGCCATAGCTGGTGATGAAGTCGACGATGCGCGGCACGATTTCGGAGCGGAAGCGCGAGCCGTTGAAGACGCCGTAATGGCCGACCGCCGGCTGCATGTAGTGAGCGTGCCTGTCCGCGGGGATGTTGATGCAGAGGTCGTGCGCGGCCTGGGTCTGGCCGAGACCGGAAATGTCGTCGTTCTCGCCCTCGACCGTGAACAGGGCGACATTGCGGATATCGGAGGGGTCGATGGCGACGCGGCGATGCATCATTTCGCCCTTGGGCAAAGCATGGCGGACAAACACGGTGTCGACCGTCTGCAGGTAGAACTCCGCCGTCAGATCCATTACCGCCATATATTCGTCATAGAAGTCGCGGTGCTTTTCAGCATTGTCGCCATCATGCTTCACCAGATGCATGAAGAAGTCCTTGTGGGCGGTGATGTGGCGGTCGAGATTCATGCTCATGAATCCCGAAAGCTGCAGGAAGCCGGGATAGACCTCACGGCCGAAGCCGGGCACCGGCCACGGCGCCTGCATGATGACGTTTTCGCGGAACCAGTCGATGCCCTTTTCCTCGGCCAGAAGGTTGACCGCGGTCGGATTGCGGCGGGTATCGATCGGCCCGCCCATCAGCGTCATTGTCGAGGGAACGAACGGGTCGCCGCGCGTTTCCATCAGCGCCACCGCCGCCAGCACCGGCACCGAAGGCTGGCATACAGCCATGACATGGGTATCGGGTCCCAGAGCATGCAGCATGTCGACGATGTAGTCGATGTAGTCGTCGAGGTCGAAACTGCCATCCGCCAGCGGCACCATGCGGGCGTCGACCCAGTCGGTGATGTGCACGTCGGCATGGGGCAGCATCGCCTCGACCGTGCCGCGCAGCAGCGTCGCATAGTGGCCCGACATCGGCGCCACGATCAGCAGCTTCGGATCGGGCCGGCGGCCGGCGGGAACCGCCCGCTCGAAACGGAGGAGATTGCAAAACGGCCGCGACCACACGGTCTTTTCGGTGACATCGACGCTTTTCCAGTCGACCACCGTCTTGGTCAGGCCGAATTGCGGCTTGCTGTAGCGGCGCGTCGTGCGCTCGAACAATTCGGCCGTTGCCGCGATCGAGCGGCCCCAGGACGTGTGCGTGAATGGATTGAGCGGATTGGTGTAGAACATACGCACCGCATCGGCATAGAGGCGGGCCGGTTGCACGGCGGCGTGGTTCAATTCGTAGAACTGGTAAAACATCGAGAACCCCGCTGCTGCGACCGAAGGGACGACAGCAGTGCCGAGCCTTGAATCTCGCGGGGGAGGTTAACAACAAACTGCTGCGATGCAATACGTCAAGTGCCGTGATTTATGCTGATACTTTCGTCTAAGCTGTTGAAAACCGGCTTGAACGGCGGCAGCCGGCTTATTGTGCGGTTGCGAAGGCGTAACGAGGCTGAGCGTGTCCGGCTTCTGGCCGGACACTACAAGCATCACACGCGGTCGGTGCACACGGAAGTATGGCCCGAACTGATGAAGCCGAGCCGCCTGGCGGCGCCCTTCGACAGATCGATCACGCGCCCCTTGATGAACGGGCCGCGGTCGTTGATGCGCACGACGACGCTGCGGCCGTTCTTGCGGTTGGTCACCTTCAGCTTTGTGCCAAAAGGCAAGGTACGGTGCGCGGCGGTCAGCGCCGACGGGTTCATCCGCTCGCCGGAAGCGGTCTTCGAGTACAGCGCGTACCAGGAGGCGCGGCCGCATTGCGCGGCGGCAGGGGAGGTGGATGCGCCGACCATCAGGCCAGCCGCGATCGTCGCCGCGACAAGCGCGGTCCGGTTTGGTTTCGTCATCTGTGGCAAGTGGCTCCGTTTGACAGACCCGGCCGTTAAGGATCGAATGTGGCACGAAATGCGGCAGTCATCTGGCGGTTCCATGACTACAGTACACGTTTGGAGTCGGCGGGAAACACTTTGTCAGAGGTTATTCGGCGTCGCCGCGTATCCCCGATGGTCTTTGTCCCGAAATCCGATGTCGATATACAAGCAGAAGCGAATACGATCGGGTCGCCCTCCTTTCGCTTTGCCATCGCGGTCATGGCTGAATTGAGGATCGACTTGGAAAGGAAGTTCCGGCGATGAGATTGATCAAGAATCTGCTGGCGTTGGTCGTGCTCGCCCTCGGCGCGCTGTGGTCGCTGCAGGGCAGCGGCCTCGTAGGCGGCAGCTTCATGACCGGCCAATCGCAATGGCTCTATATCAGTATCATCACTGCGCTGGTCGGCCTGGGCGGCCTGGTGTGGGCGAACCGTTCGCGCCCCTGACACTCTAACCACCTCAGGGCTTGGTGGCGTTCGGTCGACCGGCGAATGTGCGCCCGCCACAAACAAGCATCTCCTGTTTTGCGCCCACCTTGGGCAAATCAATGCTGCGAATGGCCGAGGATTTGAAAACCGGTCCCTGTATTCGGGGTTAGTATAGTAGTCTTATCAACATTGCCGGAGAACGATTAGCGATGTCCATATCGCGGCGATCGCCTGAGCATGATGTCGAGCGCTGGCTGTCCAATTGGCGTTCTCGCAGGAGGAAGAACGTCCGGCAAATAGCCTCAACGGCTGAAAACGAAGCAAATTCAACGGTGCCCGGCTTGTATATCATGTTACTAGAATTTATGTGTCATACAGGCTTGGACGCGGTGGGACGCACGCCAGGCGCTTCGCAACCGCTGCCCCTGCGCCATCGCACGACAGGAAAACGTTCGGTCTATGCTCACGAAAAAGGGCAAGTACGGCCTCAAGGCGCTCGTCCATCTTGCGCGGCTGCCGGTTGGACAGCTCGCCTTTGTTGGCGATATCGCCACCGCAAACAACATCCCGAAGAAATTTCTCGATGCCATCCTGGTCGAGCTGCGCAACGCCGGTTTCGTCCAGAGCCGCAAGGGCAAGGAGGGCGGCTATCGCCTGGCGCGGCCGGCGGATGAAATCAAGATCGGCCACGTCGTGCGCGTGCTCGACGGGCCGCTTGCCCCCATTCCCTGCGCCAGCCGCACCCGGTATCAGCGCTGTGAAGACTGCAACGAGGCGACATGCCAAGTCCGACATCTGATGCTCGAGGTCCGGCAAGCGATCGCCGAGGTGCTGGATCAGCGCAGCCTCGCCGAGATGCGCGATATCGCCGGCGACGAAGACCTTTCGGCTGCGTTGAAAATCCAGGCCTGAGCCGGAACCGACGGCTCCCGAGACAATTGGTGCGCTCATGACCGGGCGCGCAAATTCGACCGTCCCGAATTCTATCGTTATCGTTGGCGGCGGCGCCAGCGGCGTCGTCCTTGCCGCGCATCTGTTGAAATCGCCCAATCCGGATCTTCGTGTCACCCTGATCGAAAAGCGCCCGCATTTCGGCCAGGGCATCGCCTATTCCACGCTGCTGTCGGCGCATGTGCTGAATGTCAGCGCGGCCGGCATGAGCGCCTATGCCGACGATCCCGGCAATTTCTGGCGCTGGCTGCTTGAATGCGGCCTGGCAACCCCGGAGCAGGCGCCGGTCTACGCGCCGCGCAGCGTCTATGCCCGCTACCTGAAGGAGCTGCTGGACGAGCTCGAGGCTCGCGAGACGGGGCGTCTTCGCCTGGTCCGCGAGGAAAGCCTGTCGATCTCGCCGACCGGGTCCGGGGCCGAGGTGACGCTGGCCAACGGCACCAGCGTCGTCGCCCACCTTGCCGTGCTGGCGACCGGGCACGACGAGGAGCCGGGCGCCGGCCAGGGCCATGCAATCAGGATGGGATCGGAAGCCGACACCGCGCTCGACCCGGAAGCCCGAGTCCTGGTGCTGGGCACCGGCTTGAGCATGGTCGATGCGCTCCTGTCGCTCGAACAGCGCGGCCATCGCGGTGAGATTATTGCGGTGTCACGGCGCGGCCTGCTGCCTTCGCCGCACCGCAAGGGCAATCCGATCAAGCTCGACGTCGCCGACATTCCGCTCGGCACCCAGCTTTCTTATTTTGTCGGCTGGTTTCGCGACCTGATCCGGGAAAACCAGAAGGCCGGCATCGACTGGCGCGACGTCGTCGATGGGCTCAGGCCATTCAACCAGAAGATCTGGCAGAACTGGCCGTCTTCGGCCAAGCGCCGCTTTGTCGAGCACACCAAGGCATGGTGGGACATCCACCGCCATCGCATGGCGCCACAGGTCTACGCCCGCGTCAGCGAGGCGGTTCAATCGGGCCGCATCCGGCTTGTCGCCGGGCGTGTCGTCGGCATCGCGGCGGGCGACGAATTCACCGTGCAAATCCAGTCGCGCCACACGCAGCGTCTCGAAACATGCGACGTCGCCCGCATCTACGACTGCACCGGCATCGCCAGGGACATCTCGACCACCTCGAACAGCGTGGTGCGGTCGCTGGTAGACCGCGGGCTGGCCCGGCCGGATCCGCTGCGCCTTGGCCTCGACGTATCAGACAATTGCGAGGTCATCGCCAGCGACGGCACCGTATCGGCCAAGATCCTCGCGGTCGGGCCGCTGACGCGCGGCACCTTCTTCGAGATCGACGCCATTCCCGATATCCGCGTCCAGTGCGCGCGTCTGAGCAAGCGGTTGCTGGGGTGAGGCAGAATCTGTTGATGGCAGAGGGGATGGGAAGGATTGCTGCAGAAGGTGTTTGGGTTGAGACCACCAGCAGCTGAAGACTGGAATCCCATTCCCCGTCTGGCCAACGGATTGGCACGATCTATCTTCTTTCAGACTGCGAACGGCTGGAAAAGACGATAGGCTGACAGCCTGCCCAAGGCGGTCGCTTGACCATGGAGCATCTGATATGAGCAAGCATAAGATCGCCGCACCCGACAGTTCCCCCTCGGGCAGTGCCCATTCGGACAGTGCATCGTCTCGTCTGCGTCCGCCCTATGCATCGGTTCTCGACCTGATCGGGCAGACGCCGGTCATCGAGCTAACCAAATTCGACGTCGGCAAGTGCCGACTGTTCATCAAGCTCGAAAGCCAGAATCCCGGTGGCTCGATCAAGGACCGCATCGCGCTGTCGATGATTGCCGCCGCCGAAAAACAGGGCAAGCTGAAGCGCGGCGGCACCATCGTCGAGGCGACCGCCGGCAACACCGGTCTCGGCCTCGCCCAGGTCGGCATCCCCAAGGGCTACCGCATCATCCTGGTCGTGCCCGACAAGATGTCGCGCGAAAAAATCCAGCATTTGCGGGCGCTCGGCGCGGAAGTGCGCATGACCCGGTCCGATGTCGGCAAGGGTCACGCCGAATACTATCAGGACATGGCCGAAAAGATCGCCGCCGAGCTGCCCGGCGCCTTCTATGCCAACCAGTTCGCCAATCCGGCCAATCCGGACGCCCATGAAACCACGACCGGTCCCGAGATTTATTCGCAGCTCGACGGCGACGTCGACGCGGTGGTCGTCGGCGTCGGTTCGGGCGGCACGCTGACCGGGCTTGGCCGCTACTTCGCAAAGGTCTTGCCGAAGACCGAGATGATTCTCGCCGATCCGGTCGGCTCGGTGCTGGCGCCGTTGATCAAGACCGGCAAGATGCAAGAGGCCGGAAGCTGGACCGTGGAAGGCATCGGCGAGGATTTTGTGCCGCCCAATGCCGATCTGTCGCTGGTCAAGAAGGCTTACTCGATCACCGACAAGCAGAGCATGCTGGCGGTGCGCGACCTGCTGTCCAAGGAGGGCATCCTCGCCGGCTCGTCGTCCGGCACCCTGCTTTCGACGGCGCTTCGCTATTGCCGCGAGCAAACCGTGCCGAAGCGGGTCGTCACCTTCGTCTGCGACAGCGGCAACAAATATCTGTCGAAAGTGTTCGACGACTTCTGGCTGATCGAGCAGGGCCTCGCCGAGCACGAGCAGCATGGCGACCTGCGCGATCTGGTGATGCGCACGCACCGCACCGGCGACATCGTGTCTGTCGGCCCGGACGAAAGCCTGCTCAACGCCTATGGCCGCATGCGCCGCTCGGATGTCTCGCAATTGCCGGTGCTGGACGACGGCAAGCTGGTCGGCATCGTCGACGAAAGCGATATCCTCGCCCACGTCGAAGGCCCCTATGACAGCCGCTGGGACCGCTTCAAGGCCCCGGTGCGCACGGCCATGACCGCCAATTTGCACACGCTGCAGGCCAGCCAGACGCTGGACGCGCTGCTGCCGGTGTTTGACCGCAACGAGGTCGCGATCGTCTTCGACGGCGACGAATTCATCGGCCTGATAACCCGCATCGACCTGATCAACCATCTGAGGCGCCGCGCACGATGACCATCAAAGCCACCGTATCGGGCAGGAACCGTCTGGCCTTCTCGACGCGCACGATCCATGGCGGCCAGAGCCACGACCCGACGACGGGCGCGGTGATGGTGCCGATCTATGCGACCTCGACCTATGGCCAGCAGAGCCCGGGCGTGCACAAGGGTTTTGAATATGCCCGCAGCCAGAACCCGACCCGCTTCGCCTTCGAGCGCGCGGTGGCCGATCTCGAAAGCGGCGCAGCCGCCTTCGCTTTCGCCTCGGGTCTGGCGGCGATCGCCACCATTTTCGAACTGCTCGATTCCGGCGCCCATGTCGTCGCCACCGACGACATCTATGGCGGCACCTTCCGGCTGCTGGAGCGGGTGCGCAAACGCTCGGCCAACCTCCAGGTCGACTTCGTCGACTTCACCGATCTTGACGCGGTCGAAGCGGCGATCCGCCCGGAAACCAAACTGCTGTGGGTTGAGACGCCGACCAATCCACTGCTGCGCGTCGTCGATCTCGAAGCTGTCGCGGCACTGGCCAGGCGCAAAGGTGTGCTCTCGGTCGCCGACAACACCTTCTGCAGCCCCTATCTGCAGCGGCCGCTGGAGCTCGGCATCGACATATCAGTCCACTCGACGACGAAATACCTCAATGGCCATTCCGACATGGTCGGCGGCGTCGCCGTGGTCGGCGACAACAAGGATCTCGCCGACCGGCTGAAATTCCTGCAGAACGCCATCGGCGCCATTTCCGGGCCGTTCGACAGTTTTCTGGCGCTGCGCGGCCTCAAGACGCTGGCGCTGAGGATGGAGCGCCATTCGTCAAACGGCCAGAAGATCGCGCACTGGCTGGAAAGCCGCCCCGACATCCGCCGGGTCATCTATCCCGGTCTCACCAGCCACCCGCAGCATGCCATCGCCAGGCGCCAGATGCATGCCTTCGGCGGCATGATCACAGTCGAGCTCGACCGCGACCTTCTCGGGACAAAACGCTTCCTCGAACACACGCAGCTGTTCACCCTCGCCGAGAGCCTCGGCGGCGTCGAAAGCCTGATCGAGCACCCGGCGCTGATGACGCACGGCTCGATCCCGGCGCAAAAACGCGCCGAGATTGGAATTTCTGATTCGCTGGTGCGGTTGTCGGCGGGGATCGAGGATGGCGATGATCTGATTGCGGATCTTGATCAGGCGTTGGCGAGTTGAGCGGAAGCAGTCGTGTCGGAGGACTTGTGCTGAGACGGACAATTGTCGATATCGGCGCTGCCCCTCACCTGCCTGCCGGCAGAAATGCCCGGCAGGGCAATGAGGGCGGCGCCGACGCTCCGGAATAGGTAATTGACCTGAGCCGCATCTGGGCGGAATTGTAGCGCCACGATGCCTCAGTTCGCCTGACTCCGAAGCAATGAACAACCGACAGCACCACCAACCGACGGCTGCCGACCCCCTGACCTTCGCCGTGCTGGTCTTCCCCGGCTTTCCGATGATGGCGTTCAGTTCGGTCATCGAGCCGCTGCGCGCGGCGAATGTGCTGGCGAAGCGGGAATGCTACCGCTGGATCATCGTCGGCGCCGCCGAGGGGCCGGTCGAGGCCTCGAACGGCGTCGTCATTCAGCCCGGCTTCTTCGCCGAAAATGCGCCGAAGGTCGACCGCGTCGTCGTCTGCTCGGGCGGCAATGCCGATCATCTCGTCGCCGACAATGCCGTGAGCTGGATCCGCAGGAGCCTGCGCGGCGGCGCCCATATCGGTGCGGTGGCGGATGCCGCGTTCTTCCTTGCCCGCGCGGGCCTGCTCGACGGCCATGCCTGCACCCTGCACTGGACCAGCCAGGCCGCCTTCACCGAGGCCTTTCCGGATATCGAGCTCAGGCGCGATCTCTACGTCATCGACCGCAAGCGCTTCACCTCGGCCGGCGGCGTCGGCAGCCTCGACATGATGCTGGAGATCATCACATCAGACTATGGCGCCGAACTTGCCGCCGGCGTCGCCGAATGGTTCGTGCACAGCCCACTGCGCTCCAGCGTCGACCGCAAGCTGATGCCGCTGCGCTTACGCACCGGCGTCCAGAACGAACTGGTGCTGTCGGCCATCGCCATCATGGAGGATGCGGTGGAGGAGCGGCTCGGGATGGCGGAGCTGGCTGTGAAGCTGGGCGTCTCCTCCGACAAGCTCGAACGAAACTTCCGCTCAGAGCTCAGCATCTCGCCCAACGGCTATTACCGCCGCCTGCGGCTGAAGCGCGCCGCCGATCTCCTGGCGCATTCGACGCTGATGGTGCGCGACGTGGCGCTGGCCTGCGGCTTCGCCTCGATGTCGAGTTTTGCGCGGGCATTTCGGGAGGAGCATGGGCACGCGCCGAAGGTGGCGCGGAGGCTTTAGGTCTTGCGAGACGTTGGCGGGACAGGGGGCCTCGTAGAGCGCTACGGAACGACTTCAAGCGGCATCCGGCACAACATCTGCGGCATCCCGCACAGCCTCTGCGCGGCGCATGGCTCATCTTCTCCACCTCCAGGAGGCACCCGATGAGCATCGTCGTTTTCGACCCCGACAGCACCGAGGACGTTGACTTTAGGGATCGCATGCGCCACCCGGCGGCGGCCGACCCGGCCGGCGGCATGTGGCTGTCCGATACCGAGCCGTCCTTCATCGATGCGGACGCGCTGCGCAAGGGGCGGCTGGCCAGGCTGCGCGCCTGGATGCGCGAGGCCGGCTATGGCGCCGTCGTGCTGTTCGATCCCTACAACCAGCGCTACGCCACCGGCTCGCGCAACATGTTCGGCTATTTCCTGCGTAACTCGACGCGCTACTTCTTCATCCCTGCATCGGGGCCGATTGTGCTGTTCGAGTACCCGCAGAGCTACCATGTCTCGATGGTGCTCGACACGATAGACGAGGCGCGGCCGTCCAAGCTGGTGTGGTCTTCGGTGTCGGGCCGCGACGACGAAACCGCAGGTCCATTCGCCGACGAGATCGCCGAACTGCTCAAGGCGCATGGCGGCGGCTCGATGAAGCTCGGCCTCGACCGCTGCGGCCATCTGCAGGCGCTGGCGCTGGAAAAGCGCGGCTGCGAGGTCAGGGATTGCCAAGGTGAAATTCTCGCCGTGCGGGCAGTGAAGACGCCGGAGGAAGTAAAATGCCTGCAGGTGTCGATGGCCGGCGCCGAAGCCGCCGTCTACTCGGTGCGCGAGGCGATCAAGCCCGGTGTGTCCGAAAACGATCTGTTCGCCATCATGTATCACGAAGTGATCCGGCAAGGCGGCGAGTTCATCGAAACCCGCCTCTTGACCTCCGGCCAGCGCACCAACCCGTGGTTCAACGAAGCCAGCGGCCGCAAGATCAGGCCGGGCGAACTTTTGGCGCTGGATACCGATACGATCGGCTGTTACGGCTACTATTCGGACTTCTCGCGCACCTTCCGCTGCGGGCCGGGCAAGCCGACGGATTATCAGAAATCGCTCTATCGCATGGCCCACGACCAGGTTCAGCACAACATCTCGATCGTCAAGCCGGGCATGGCGTTTCGCGAGATTGCCGAAAAGGCCTGGAAGATACCGGACCGCTTCGTCGACCAGCGCTATACGTCTGTCATGCACGGCGTCGGCATGCATGGCGAGACGCCGTTCATCGCGCATGCCATGGACTACCACACCTATGGCCGCGACGGCTTTGTCGTGCCTGGCATGGTGGTGAGCGTCGAGAGCTATATCGGCGAGAAAGGCGGCCGCGAGGGCGTCAAGCTCGAGGACGAGATCCTGGTCACCGAAACGGGCACCGAGCTACTGTCGCGCTTTCCCTATGAAGACGATTTCCTGGAGAAACAGGTTTGACGCTCATTCCCTCGCGCAGAAGTTTTGATAGCCGGACGCGTTTGACCGGTCGCACGCTTTGGCGACTGTCGCAAACACCCTTCGCTTCGTCGTCCTGGGGCGGAGCAAGGAGCGCAGCGACGCGGCGCAGACCCCAGGATCCATGTCGTGACTTCAGAGCGCTGCTGCGGTGCGGAATTCTGTTCCGCCGCACTCCTCGACAGCCGTCACGGCATGGATCCCAGGGTCTCCGCGACGGAGCTTCGCTCCTGCTTCGCCCTAGGCGTCAGCCAATCTCCACGGCTTGCGGTAGCCCACCGAAAGGAACAGCGTTGGCCGGGAAGCCAGGCGCGGTCGCATGAAAACGCCCATTTCCATCGAACGCGGCACGGCGGCCGCGGTTTTCGTCGATCTCCAGGAGGAGCATCGGCAGGACAAGCGCTATCTGGTCGAGGGTTTTGGCGACATTCTCGCTAACGTCCAGCGCCTGCAGGCGACCGCGCGGGCCAATGATGTGCTGCTTTATCATTCGGCCTATATCGTCGATCTCACCAGGGAGGCGCGGCGGTTCCATCCAGTCGATGCGAATGGCAGGTCGGCTTTCTCCGACAAGGACGATCCGCTGACGGCGATCTGTCCGGAAGTGGCGCCGGTCGCCGGCGAGATGATGCTGGTCAAGACTGAGGCCAGCGCCTTCGGTGCGGGCCCTGCCGGCGGCCGGCTCAAGGCTAAAGGGATCGAGTGGCTGGTCGTTGCCGGCGTGTGGACCGAGGCCTGCATCGACGCCACCGTCAGGGATGCGGTATCGTCAGGCTTTCGCGTGCTTTTGGTCAAGGATGCTTGCGGCAGCGGCAGCACGGCGATGCACCAGACCGCGATCCTCAACCTTGCCAACCGGCTCTATGGCGGCGCCGTGACCACGACCGAAGGCGCTTGCCGATTGATGGCAGGCGAGACGGTCGATGCATGGCAGGTCGTGGGCTCGGTGCCTTTGCGCTTTACCTATGAAAACGCGGCCCAGCTCTACGAAGAGCTCTGACGCTTCCAGCGGATTTGGTGGGACCGGATGGCGATGGTCAGCGATGCCGCAAAGCCCGAGACAGCAAAGCGCGGAAAATACGCGACGCTGCTCGACCCGGCGCTGTGGACCTATATCGACCGGGTCAATGCATGGTATCCGCCCGGCATGGACCTGCCGGTCGACAAGCAGCGGTCGGTCTATGACGCGATGTGCCGGGCGTTCCACGCAGGCATTCCCGCAGGTGTCGAAGCCAGCGACGGCACGGTTGCCGCCGGCAGCCATGCGATCCCGATCCGGCGCTACCAGCTCGCGGGCAAGGCGCCGCAAGCGATGGTCGTCTATTATCACGGCGGCGGCTTCGTGCTTGGCGGGCTCGACAGCCATGACGACATCTGCGCCGAGATCTGCGCCGACACCGGCTTTGCCGTGCTGTCCGCCGACTACCGGTTGGCACCCGAACATCTGCATCCGGCCGCATTCGACGATGCGCTGGCGGTGTTCGAATGGGCGGCGGCGACAGCCGGCCTGCCGATCGTGCTGTGCGGCGAGAGCGCCGGCGGCAATCTTGCCGCTGGGGTGGCGCATGCGACGCGCCATCATATCCGCCCCGCAATCGGCCAGGTGCTGATCTATCCCGATCTGGGTGGTCCGGAGCCAGGCGGCAAAGAGAGCGCCGGCTCCTATGTCGAGCACGCCGAGGCGCCGCTGCTGACACTCAGCGACATCGAATTTTACAGGCAGGTCCGCTCCGGCAAGAACCAGTCACCAGCCGACCCGACCTTCCTGCCGCTGCGCGACAGTGATTTCTCTGGCCTGCCGCCGACGGTCGTCGTCACCGCGCAATTCGACCCGCTGTCGTCGGACGGCGAAGCCTATCGCGACCGCATCCTTGCCGCCGGCGGTAGCGCCTGGTGGTACGAAGAGCCGCGCCTCGTGCACAGCTTCATGCGCGCCCGCAAAACCGTGCCGCGGGCCAGCGAGGCGTTCACCCGCTTCGTCGCCGCCATCGCCACGCTTGGCAAGGGCGAGTGGTTGTAGTGACAAGGCTGGTGTGATTTGCCCCCTTCGCCGTCACCAGAGCGTTGGCGCTGCCCCTCACCCCCTTACCCTCTCCCCGTGAACAACGGGGAGAGGGGATCGCCATCGTTGCGGCCAAGCCCCTTCTCCCCGTCCTTTACGGGGAAAGGCCCCGGCAGGGGGTTGAGGGGCAGCGCCGAGATCGACAGTTGATCATTTCCAATATGAGTCGGATGCCCACTTTTGTGTGACTCAACTGCCTCATATTGACCCTCTCTGTTTCATTGCCCCTGCGGAACAGCGCACAACAACTGCGGAAACCCGAACACTTCTCCACTCAAGCCCGCACTATCATTGCCCATGGCCAAAGGCGCGCCGGGCCGACCGCATCCGCCCCGCGACGCGGTCGACCGGGCGCCGACAGGGAGGATTCGACAATGAAGTTCATGCTGACCGACAGAGCGTTGCATCCGCAGGCTGAGCCCGTCGCGGAGGGCTTCAAGAAGGGCGGCATGAACCGGCGCGAGTATCTCGCCACCATGGCCGCACTTGGCGTCAGCGCCGCCGGCGCGCTGGCGCTCGGCGGGCTTGCGCCCTCGCCTGCCAGGGCGGCCGAAGAGCCGAGGCGCGGCGGCGTCCTGCGCGTCGCCATGAACGTCAAGGGCTGGAAGGACCCGCGAACCTTCGACGGCGTCGAGATGTCCAACGTCGCCCGCCAGTGCAACGAATATCTGGTGCGCTGGAATCGCGATTTCACCTTCGAGCCGTGGCTGCTCGAGAGCTGGGAGACCAGCGACGACGCGCGTGTGCTCACGCTGCACATCCGCAAGGGCATCTCCTGGTCGAACGGCGACACCTTCAACGCCGACGATGTCGTCCACAATCTCACGCGCTGGTGCGATGCCGGCGTTGCCGGCAATTCGGTCGCCGAGCGCATGGGGGCGCTGGTCGACGCCGCCACCAAGAAGCCGGTCGACGGCGGCATCGAACGTGTCGACGACTTTACCGTCCGGCTCAATCTGCCGAAGCCCGACATATCGCTGATTGCCGGCATGACCGACTATCCGGCGCTGATCATGCATCGCAGCTACGACGGCGACGGCGATCCGCTGAAGGCGCTGGCGATCACCACTGGACCTTGCGAACTGGTGGCATGGGACGCCGAGGTCGGCGCCGAGGTCCGCCGCAAGGACAAGTCATGGTGGAAAGGCGACTTCTATCTCGACGGCATCCAATGGGTCGACTACGGCTCCGATCCCAATGCGATGTTCTCGGCATTTGAATCGGGCGAGATCGACACCAACCACGAAACCGCCGCCGACACTGTGTCGCAAACGGACGCCATGGATCTGAGCAATTCGGAACTTGCCACCGGCTCGACCATCGTCGCGCGTTTCAACGTCGGTAATCCGCCCTATGACGACATCAGGGTGCGGCGCGCCGCCCAGCTCGCCGTTGACAACAGCGCAATCCTGAAGATCGGCATGGACGACCGCGGCAAGCCGGCCGAGAACCACCATGTCGGGCCGATGCATGCCGAATACGCCGATATCGGCCCGGCCGTCCGCGATGTAGATCAAGCCAAGGAGTTGCTTGCCGAGGCCGGCAAGTCAGACCACGAATTCGAGCTCATCTCCGTCGATGTCGACTGGCAGAAGAACACCGGCGACGCCATCGCCGCGCAGATGCGCGACGCTGGGCTGAAGGTCAAACGCACCGTGCTGCCGGCGGCGACGTTCTGGAACGACTGGAGCAAATATCCCTTCTCCTGCACCGAGTGGCTCGGCCGACCGCTGGGCGTCCAGGTGCTGGCGCTGGCCTACAGATCCGGCGCCGCGTGGAACGAGACCGCCTACGCCAATCCGGAGTTCGACGCCTTGCTCGACAAGGCGCTGGCCACACCCGACGCCGGCGCCCGCAAGGAGATCATGGCCAAGATTGAACAGAATTTGCGCGACTCCGGCGTCATCATCCAGCCCTACTGGCGCTCGGTCTACCGGACCTATCGCAAGGGCGTGCATGGCTGCGAGCAGCACCAGTCGCTCGAGCAGCATTTTGAGAAGGTCTGGCTCGACGCCTGACCTCGTCGCCGGAGCGGAAAGCCCGGCGCCAACAACGGAATGCCGGCGTCAGCCGGCGATCCCAAGCCTCAGTATCTCGTTCCCAAGCCGCACTGTTTCCCGCACCAGCAGGTCCAAATCGTCGCGCCGGGTGCGGTGGTTGTTGATCGCCACCCGCAGGCAATGCTGGCCGTGCACCGTCGTATCCGAAAGGGCTGCGATGCCTTCTTCCTGCAGCCTCAGCATGATTTCGGTGTTGATCGCCTTTTGCCGCTCTCCCGTAATCCCGTCGCCACGATAGCGAAAACAGACGATGTTGATGCTCGGTGGCGCGACCAGTTCCAGCAGCGGCTCGGCCTCGATCAGCGTGCCGAGATAATGTCCCTGAGCGATGTTCTGGTCGATCAGGCGGCCGAATTTCTCGATGCCGTGCTCCTTCAGCGCCATCCACACTTTCAGCGCCCTGAAACCGCGTGACGTCTGTAGGCCAAAATCATGCAGCCATTGTCCGGAGGCGAGACCGCGCGGCGTCGATTCCAGATATTCCGGCGTCACCGCAAACGTATTGCGATGGGCCGAGGCATCCCTGATCAGGGCGCAGCCGACCTCGAATGGAGCGTGCAGCCATTTGTGCGGATCGAGCGCGATGGAGTGGGCGTGCTCGATGCCGGCAACACGATGGGAATTTTCCGGTGCGATGGCGATCAGGGCGCCGATGCAGCCGTCGACATGGAACCAGAGGTCCTCTTGCGCCGCCAGTCTTGCAAGTGCCTGCAGGTCGTCGATCGCTCCGGTGTTTACGGTGCCTGCCGTGCCGATCACGCAGGCCGGCCGAAAACCCGCCTTGCGGTCCTCGGCAATCGCCGACCGCAAGGCGTCGATGTCGATCCGCAGTCCGGCATCCGTTGGGATGCGCCGCAGCGCTCGGTTGCCAAGGCCGAGTTCTTCCACCGCCTTGCGGTGGCAGGAGTGAAGCTGATCCGAGCCATAGAAACGCAGCGGCTTCTCGATGGCGGCAACGCCATGCTCGCGCACGTCGATGCCCGCCTTGGTGTTTCGTGCCACCGTCAGGCCGATGATGTTGGCCATCGAGCCGCCGCTGACCAGCGTGCCGCTGGCCGATTGGGGAAAGCCCATCATCTGCTTGCACCAGTCGACGACCTGGCTGTCCATCAGGGCGGCGGCATGGTTGCCGCCGCCAAGGTTGGAGCCCTGGATCGCCGCCAGGAAATCACCGAGCGCCCCGGTGAAATTGCTCGATCCCATATACCAGGACCAGAAGCGCGGATGGATGTTGCCCATCGGATAGACCATCACCTTGTGGGTGACCTCGCCATAGACTTGGGCGAGCGGCTGAGGCGACCGCGGCAGCGGTGCCGCGAAGAATTCCCTCACCTCCGCCGGGATGTCCTGCCACACCGGGCGTTCCCGGACATCGCGCAGATAGTCGACGGCATCGTCGACGATCCGGTGCGACAGCGCCTGCACATCGGCCCAGTCGACCGGGTCGAGCGTTTCTTCGGCAACCATACCGGCAGTGCCGGCGGCCATCAGCATGGCGTCCATCCGCGTCGCTCCCGATTGCAATCATTCGGCCGGGAACTGGCATCCCGGCGTCGAACGCGACAGCGCGATCTCGTCGGCGTCCATCTCGGCTTCGATGCCGTCGAACAGCGGCGTCGTCATGTAGCGTTCGCCGGTGTCGGGAAGCATGCACAGGATCACCGAGCCGGGTGCGGCTTTCTCCGCGATCTGGCGCGCCACAGCAAAAGTCGCTCCGCCGGAGATGCCGGTGAAAATCCCTTCCTTTTGCGCCAGCGCCTTGGCCCATTTGATGCCCTCGGGCCCGGGGACAGGCACCACCTCGTCATAGAGGCTGGCATCGACCGCCTCCTGCAAGACGTCCGGGATGAAATCCGGCGTCCAGCCCTGGATCGGGTGCGGCTCGAACGCCGGATGGCTGGCGGCCGGCGCGCCGTCGGCGCCGCGCTCCTGCGCCTTGCCGCTGCCGATGAGCTGGGCGTTGGCGGGTTCGGCCAGCACGATCCGGGTTTCGGGACGCTCACGGCGCAGCACGCGCCCGACACCGACGACGGTGCCGCCGGTTCCGTAGCCGGTGACGAAGCAGTCGAGCCGCGATCCGGCGAAGTCGTTGATGATCTCTCGCGCCGTCGTCGCCTCGTGAATGGCGGCATTGGCCTTGGTCTCGAACTGGCGGGCCAGGAACCAGCCATTGGCCTCGGCGAGTTCCACCGCCTTGTTGTACATGCCAAAACCCTTCTGGGCGCGCGGCGTCAGCACCACCTTGGCTCCCAGCATGCGCATCAGCTTGCGGCGCTCGATGGAGAAACTGTCGGCCATCGTCACCACCAGCGGATAGCCTTTTTGCGCACAGACCATCGCCAGCCCGATGCCGGTGTTGCCACTGGTCGCCTCGACGACCGTCTGGCCCGGCTTCAGGGCGCCGCTGCGCTCGCCCTCCTCGATGATGTTGAGCGCCAGCCGGTCCTTCACCGACGCCGCCGGATTGAAGAACTCGGCCTTCACATAGATCGTCACATGATCGGGGCCGAGATTGTTGACCCTGATCACCGGCGTATCGCCGACCGTGTCGATAATGCTGTCGAACAGGCGGCCGCGCCCCGCCGTGGTTCTGATTTTCCGTTGCTGCAACATGTCTGCTCTCCTCTTTTTGTTGTCGTCACGAGCCGGTTACAAACCGGCGGCTTGGGCGGCGAGGTTTCGAGACCTTGCCGCGGTAAGGTGCCTGTGTCGGCAATGCGGCCGGGAAAGACGGCAATGCCGACGTCCGGCGCGGAAATTCGTTGCCGGATGCACTCTATCGCTTTCGATGGTAGAACAGAGGACAACTGGCCAGCGTGGGAGCAAGCGTGGAAAGGCACGTGGAATCCGCTCGATCGAGCCTGGACGGCGCAACGGCCGGGCTGTCCGTGCGGCTGCTCGGACCGCTGACGGTCATCCGCGACGGCGCCACCGTGCAACTGCCGGCATCGCGCAAGTTGCGCGCGCTCTTCGCCTATCTGGCGCTTGCGCCGCATGCCGTCGGCCGCAGCCGTCTGTGCGAGCTGCTGTGGGATGTGCCGAACGATCCGAGGGGAGAGCTTCGCTGGTGCCTCAGTAAGCTCAGGGGCATTCTCGACGAACCGGATCGCCGCAGGATCGAAACGCCTGGCGACACGATCGAGCTTGATCTGAAAGGGGTTTCCGTCGATGCCGTCGACATCGCTTCGGCCGCCGCTGGAGGAATCGAGACGCTCGATCTGCAGCGGCTGCAGGCCCTGTCCGGACTATTCGTCGGCGATTTCCTCGACGGGCTGGAGATCGACCGCAACCCGCATTTCAACGGCTGGCTGATCGCGCAACGCCGCCGCTTCCGCTCGTGGCATGCCGCCATTCTGGAACATCTCGTCAACAAGCTTCCGGCGGATGCCGACGAAATGTCAGCGCATCTGGAAAAGTGGGTGGAACTCGCTCCGTTCGACGGGCGTGCGCATGTGGCTCTTCTGGCAAGGTTGGCGCAGCGCGGCCAGATCGCCGCATGCGAGGAACATCTCGCTTCGGCGGCGAAGCTGTTTGCTTCGGAGGATCTGGATTTTGGACCCGTTCGTGAGGCATGGCGGACGATCCGCAGCGAGCGACCTGCCGCGACGCTCCGGGTGCGACCGGCAATTGTGCCCGCTGCCCCGCACGCGTCAATTGTGCTGCCCGATTCCGGTGTTGCTGCATCGTGCAAGGCCTCACTCGCGATAATGCCGTTTGTCGAGGAGGCGGCTGTCGGCGACCCTCGCGGCGGCCTCTCTCGCGGCGGCCCCTCTCGCGGCGGGTTGGCCGACGGCCTGACCCACGACATCATCACCCGTTTGGCGAAGCTCCGGGATTTCTTCGTCATCGCCCGCGGCTCGGTCTTTGCGCTGTCGGAAAAAAACATCGCGCCAGAAGATGCCGGCCGGCGGCTCAACGTCGATTATGTGACCACCGGCACGGTGCGCAGCCAGGCAGGCCGCGTCGTGGTCAGCGTCGAACTTGTCGAGGTGCGCACGGCCAGGATCGTTTGGGCCGAGACGTTCGAACGCAGGCCCGACGACATCTTTGCCATCCTCGACGATATCGGCAACAGCATCGTCTCGTCGATCTCGGCCGAGATCGAGATGGTCGAGCGCAACCGCGCCATGCTGAAAGCCCCCAACTCGCTGAACGCCTGGGAGGCCTACCATCGCGGCCTCTGGCATATGTATCGCTTCACCCGCACGGAAAACGAACAGGCCCGGCATTTCTTCGACATGGCCCTGAGGCTGGATCCGACCTTCGCCCGTGCCTATGCCGGCCTGTCGTTCACCCATTGGCAGAACGCCTTTCAGCGCTGGGGAGACCGCGACAGGGAAAGCGCGCTCGCGTTCGAGGCGGCCGGCCAAAGTCTTCTGGTCGACGATCACAATCCGGCCGCCCACTGGGCCATGGGCCGGGCGCTGTGGCTGCGCGGCGAGCAGGACGGATCCCTGGTCGAGCTGGAACGGGCCGTCGACCTCAGCCCGAATTTTGCGCTCGGCCACTACGCGCTTTCGTTTGTACACTCGCAGTCGGGCGATCCGAACGCCGCGATCGGTTCATCCGATCACTCGCGCCATCTGAGCCCGTTCGATCCGCTGCTGTTCGGCATGCTTGGCGCCAGGGCGATGGCGCATGTCCGCCTCGGCCAGTTCGACGAGGCTGCCGAATGGGCGCTGAAGGCAGCCGCCCGACCCAACGCCCATGCCATCATCTTGGCGATCGCCGCCCACTGCCTTGCGCTGGCGGGGCGGATCGACGAGGCGCGAAACTTTTCCGCCGCGCTGCGCAAGACGCTGCCGAACTACTGCGCCGACGATTTCATCGGCACCTTCCGCTTCGAGCCGGACGCCGAGGCCATGTTCCGTCAAGGCGCCAAGCGCATCGGGCTGGGCTGATCCAACCGGTCAAGGCCGCGATCCTCAGCGGCCGACAACCGAACAAAAGCCCGGCAATCGGCCAAGAAAATCGGCCAGGAAAGCCGCGTTGATCGCAGCTATATGCCGAGCATCGTCTTGGCTTGGTTGAGGGCAGCCTCTGATCCTGCGTGATCGCCGGCGGCGTGCAATTTCTCGCCCTGGGCGCGCAGTTCCTTGACTTTGGTCTTATCGGCCTCGGCTAGCGTCGCGGTCGGCAACGCCGCGTCGATCGCGGCCATAGTGGTCGGGCATGAATTTGCAAAGGCTGTCGCAGGAACGACCGCCAGGAAAACTGCAAGCGAAATTGATTGTAACATGGACGTTTCTCCCTCGCCGGAACACGCCACGTCGACGACCGGCGTAGGAATGGTACAGCTAACACCCGAATGTGCCAATCACGATGATGGCGTTGGTTGAGGCAAGCTGCGGTCGGCCGGACTTTCCTCGGAGCTTCTGAATCAGGCTGATCGCCACCATGTCGTCCCTTCCGGCACCAGTCTCGCGGCAATCGTCAGATTGCCGCAAATCCTTCGACCAGAGCGGATCAGATAGGCTGAACGGATCTGACATTGCCTTCCGTATCGACAAGGCAGCTTGTCTTCTTGCCGCTGGCATCGAGTTCGACCTGATAGGTGTTGGAATCGAGCTTGCTCGATGAAACCGGAAGTATCTTCGTGCTGTCGACGCCGCTAGCCTTGGCGGCTGCGTCGGCGCAAAGAAGCTGAAGGTCCGCCGGGGCCGTCTCGACTTTGGTCTTGGACATCTGGTCCTGAGGCGGTGGTGGCGGCGCGCTGGCGCAAGCGCTCAAGGCCCCCGCCGAGTATCCAATTGCCGTTGCCCGGATCGAAGTTCTCACCGCACGTTTTGCCGACATTGCTTGGTCCCTCTCCGAATGCCGCTTCACACCCCCGGCTTCACACACCCTTGTAAAGTGCCGCCCCTGCATGAGAACGCATGGCCCGCTGACCCGGCTGTACAAGGTAGAGAAAATGCTGGTTGCCATCGATGATGATCCTACCGGGCACTTCCGCGGTGCGGAACCTGACGCTTCAGGTGACCTTGAGAATGTTTGCCGTCGCCTGGCCCGACGGCCAGTTCGGCATTTGCAATGACGAGATCAGCCGCGTGCACCGGGACCGCCAGCATCGTCAATGCCGCCAACATTTTCCGCAGGCACTGCCGAAATCGGTTGTGCATTTTCTTCCCCCGCGATTCGGTGCCGAAATGAACCGGGACGGGAACAATCTGTCACGGCAAGCACCGGGTTGCGACAATGCATTCGCCAAAGAGAGCGCCGTCACATGCCGCCCCGCACGCTACTCGATGACATTCCGTTTGGGAGATGCTCATAACGCGGGCCGCCGCGCCCAACTTTGAAGATGTTCGCAGGCACACGCCTTACGAACTGTAGGGCGTATTAGGACGCCTTGTTGGGTGAGGTCATTCGCAAGGCAATGTACAACCGACATCCCGGAAACCGCAGTTTCCGGGAATCAAGAACTTACAAAGGGATTTGGTGCCCAGAAGAGGACTCGAACCTCCACTCCTTGCGGAACACGGACCTGAACCGTGCGCGTCTACCAATTCCGCCATCTGGGCTGGTGCGGGCTCTTTAGGCGGGCAAGGGGTGAGTGTCAACGCGCTTTTTTGAAACCCGCTCGCCGACTCAGTCCTCCAGCACTTCCTTCGAAGCCACCGTGGAATCGGCGTTGAGCTTATAGATGACCGGGACGCCGGTGCCGAGCTCCAGTCTGACGATCTCCTCGCCCGACTTGCCGTCCAGCGCCATGATCAGCGCGCGCAGCGAATTGCCGTGCGCCGCCACCAGCACGGTGCCGCCGCGCAGCACATGCGGCTGCAGGTCGTGCAGATAATAGGGCCAGACGCGCGCGCCGGTGTCCTTCAGGCTTTCGCCGCCGGGCGGCGGCACGTCGTAGGAGCGGCGCCAGACATGCACCTGCTCCTCGCCCCATTTCTTGCGCGCGTCGTCCTTGTTGAGGCCGGAGAGGTCGCCATAGTCGCGCTCGTTCAGCGCCTGGTCGCGGATGGTCTCGAGATCGCTCTGGCCGACCGCGTCGAGAATATGCTGGCAGGTCTTCTGCGCCCTGATCAGCGACGACGTGAAGGCGATGTCGAATTCCATGCCGCGCGCCTTCAGCTTGGCGCCCGCCGCCTTGGCCTCGGCGTGGCCCAGTTCGGTCAGGTCGACGTCGCGCCAGCCGGTGAAAAGGTTCTTCAGGTTCCATTCGCTCTGGCCATGGCGCACGAGCACGAGAGTTCCCGACATTTTTGCTCCTTCAGTTTGTGGATCAGATCGTCTCAGGCGAGTCCGAGCACGTCGCGCATCGAATACAGTCCCGGCTTCCTGCCGCGCGCCCAAAGTGCGGCCTTGATCGCACCGCGGGCGAAGATCGTCCGGTCCTCGGCGTGATGGGCGAGCGTGATGCGCTCGCCGGTGCCGGCCAGCACCACGGAGTGGTCGCCGACCACCGAGCCGCCGCGCAGCGTGGCGAAGCCAATCGAGCCTGTCTTTCGCACGCCGGTGTGGCCATCGCGCGACCGCACGCTGTTCCCGTCAAGGTCGATGCCGCGCCCGGTGGCGGCGGCTTCGCCGAGCAGCAGCGCCGTGCCCGAGGGTGCGTCGACCTTGTGCCGGTGATGCATTTCCAGGATCTCGACATCGAAATCGTCGGCATCGAGCGCACGCGCCGCCTGCTCGACCAGCACCGCCAGCAGATTGACGCCGAGGCTCATATTACCTGACTTGACCACCGTCGCGTGGCGCGCCGCCGCCGCGATCTTGGCATTGTCGTCCGCCGAGCAGCCGGTGGTGCCAATGACATGGGCGATGCGCGCCTGCGCCGCATAGCCGGCGAATTCGACCGTCGCTGCCGGGCTCGTGAAATCGAGCACGCCGTCGGCCTTGGCGAAGGCCGGCAGCGGATCGTCGCCGATCGTCACGCCGATATTGCCGATGCCGGCAAGCTCGCCGGCATCCTTGCCGAGATGCGGCGAGCCGGCCCGCTCGATCGCGCCGGCGACGCGGGCGCCCGGGATGGTGTGGATAGCGCGGATCAGCGCCTGGCCCATCCGGCCGGCCGCGCCGACCACCACCAGGCCCATTTCATTGACGTGGGGGTCGTTTGTGGCCGTACCGCTCATAAATTTCTCCCAACCGCTTTCTTCGCGCGCCGCAGCGGAGTTTGGATTGGCTTGCCGTCGTCGACAAGCCCCAGCCCATTGTTGCCCTGCACCCGGTGGAACCGGGCATATACGCTGTGCGGGTCGGCCATCAGCGAGGCATGCGTGCCTTGTTCGACCAGCCGGCCCTGTTCCAGCACGATGATGTGGTCGGCATTGACCACGGTCGACAGCCGGTGCGCGATGACGATGGTCGTGCGCCCTTGCATCACCTGGGTCAGCGCCTGCTGGACGCGCGCTTCCGCCTCGTTGTCGAGCGCCGAGGTCGCCTCGTCTAGCAGAAGGATCGGCGCCTGCCGCACGATCGCTCGGGCGATCGACAGGCGCTGGCGCTGGCCGCCCGACAGCGTCAGGCCGCCTTCACCGACAGGGGTGTCATAGCCTAGCGGCTGCTGGCGGATGAAGCCGTCGGCCTCGGCCTGTTGTGCGGCCAGCTCGATCTCGGCGTCGCTGGCGCTCAGCCGCCCGTAGCGGATATTGTCACGAATGGTGCCTTCGAACAGATAGGGCTGCTGCGAGACATAGGCGATAGAGCGGCGCAGCGACTGCTTGGTCACCTCTAAAATGTCCTGGCCGTCGACCTCGATGCTGCCCGCCTCGACATCGTGGAAACGCTGCAGAAGCGCCACCAGCGTCGACTTGCCGGCGCCCGAGGCGCCGACGATGGCGGTCATCTTGCCGGCGGCGGCGACGAAGCTGAGATCCTGCAGCACCCGAGCGCCGGCGACATAGCCGAACGACACATTGTTGAAGCGCACCTCGCCCCTGCTGATCTTCGCTTCCGCCGCTCCTGGAGCGTCGCCCTGCTGCGGCTCGAGGTCGAGCAGTTCGTAGATCATGCGGGCATTGACTAGCGCCCGTTCCATGCCGACCTGCATGCGTGCCAGCCGCCGGGCCGGATCGTAGGCGAACATCAGTGCGGTGATGAAGGAAAAGACCGCGCCAGGCGGCTGGCCGCCGACGGCTGCCCGGTAGCCGGAATAGGCGATGACGCCGGCGACGGCGAAGCCGGCCAGCATTTCGGAGATCGGCGTCAATCGTTCCGAGACGCGGGCGATGCGGTTTGCCCGCTGCTCGGCGCCGGCGACAAGACCGCTGATGCGGCGCGACAGCTCGTCCTCCAGCGTGAAGGCCTTGACGATAGCGATGCCTTGCGTTGCTTCCTGCATGGCGCCGATAAGCCGCGAGTTGATCTGCACCGCTTCGCGCGTGGCGCGCCTTATTCTGCGGGTCAGATAGACGACGGTGTAGATCAGCGGCGGCCCGATCAGCAGCGACATCAGGGACAGCATCGGATCCTGCCAGATCATGACCCCGATCAGCGCGATCAGCGATACGGCGTCGCGTGCCACGGATGTCAGCGTCATCGACAGCAGGTCGCGGATGCCGTTGACGTTCTCGTTGATCTGGGCGGCCAGCCGTCCCGAGCGCGTGTCGTTGAAGAAACCGATGCCGAGCTTCATCAGATGAGCGAAGATGCGGCGCTGGTAGCGCGCCACCAGATTGTTGCCGATTCTGGCCAGTGTCACGGCCTGGCCGTAGGTGGCCAGCCCGCGCAGCATGAAGGCGCCCAGGATCGACACGCAGATCAGCGCGATGAGATCGCCGCGCTGCTCGTAGAAGATCTGGTCGACGACATCCTTCATGATCCAGGCGGTGAAGGCGGTCGTGGCGGCAACCGTCACCAGGCACAGAACGGCCAGAACATAATACCAGCGATAGTCGCGGCTGTTCTCGGCGATGATGCGGCGGATCACAGCCACGATCTCGCCGGGCCGGGCTTTGGCTTGGTGGTTTGGCGACTGGTTCAAGTCGGGATCGTTCCGTGATGTCGGTTCGGCTCCGCGGCCGGGCTAATTCGGCAATCCTCTTAGCGCCCTAGTGGCGGCTTGCCTATGGCAGAGGCCGGCAAAACTTCGCCGCGGCTTCGGTCGTCATCTAAGCCCGCCAGCGCCGCCCTGCCGTCTGGACGCCGAACAGGGACGGGTTCCTGGCATAGGCGGCAAGGCCGGAAAGCGCTGCCAGCGGATGGGTGATCACATAGACGGGCATGGTGCGCATCAGCTCGCTGTGCGGCGCCTTGTCCTCGAAGGCGGCGCGGAAATTGCCGGTTTTCAGCGCCGGCAGGATTTTCTGCGCAATGCCGCCGGTCAGGAAGACGCCGCCGCGGCTCATGAACACCAGCGCAAGGTCGCCGGCGGTGCGTCCGAGGCAGGTGACGAACATCGCCAGCGCTTCCTCGGCCACTGGATCTGACTTCGCCAATGCCGCAGCGGTGACCTCGGCCGGCGTGGTGAATGGGGCCGGCTTGCCGTCCGCCTTGGCGACCGCCCGATAGGCATTGACCAGGCCGCGGCCGGACAGGATCTGTTCCCCGGAGATGCGGCCGTCGAGTTTCTCGATATGCACAAAGACCTCGAAATCGCGCGGCGAGCGCGGCCCGATATCCATGTGTCCCCCCTCCCCGGGCACCGGTATCCAGTGGTTCAGCGCGTGGACCAGGCCGGCGACGCCAAGCCCGGTTCCGGGACCGAGCACAACCCGTCCGGCATTGGGCTCCGGCGCATCGCCGCCGATCTTTTCCATATGCTCTTCGCCGAGCGCCACCACGGCCAGCGCCTGCGCCTCGAAATCATTGAGCACCACGACGTCGCTGAGGCCGAGGCTGGCAAACATCTTTCTCGGCTTGACGATCCACGGGCAGTTGGTGAGCGGGATCTCGTCGCTGTCGACCGGGCCGGCCACCGCCAGTACAGCGGAGTTGGGCCGGACCGACGAGCGGTCGAGAACCGCCGCCTGGATCGCCTCGTCGATCGTGTTGAAATTGGCGGTCTGGACGATCTGTGGTTCGGTTGGTTCCGAGTTCGCGTCGAGCACGATTGAAAAGCGCGCGTTGGTGCCGCCAATGTCACCGATCAGAACCGGAAACTGCAGCGCTGTGTCGTCGTCGCCTGGCATGCTCTCGTCCGTCCCGGTTCCCAGTGGCGTTCCGCCGTCCTTTCGTTGACTAGCGCATGACCCGGGAAAGGGAAATCGGTTTTCGAAATGAGGCGGCCAGGATTCGGAGCAGGATGGGGTCGGATGTGGCCTCAGGTCAGGCCGAACCGGGACGAAGGCATGCCTGCGGGCAACCCGGATCGCTGCACTCCTCGACCACTGTATCGGCATGGATCCTAGGGCGGAGCAGGAGCGAAGCGACGTCGCGGAGACCCTAGTATCCATGCCGCGATCTTCGAGCGCTGCTGCGTTGAACGCCTTTAGAGCAGGATTCCAGAAGATCGATCAAGCGCCTTTCCCTAATATCGGTCAGTTCCCCGGTCGCGGCCGCGGCAGCGGAATGCCGATCTCGGGCGTTGCCGCGAAGGCGCTGACCGAGGCCGGGAGCGCTGCCGCGCCGCTTGCGGATGCCCGCGCCGGCGACGGAGCCTTTGTGAGAACGGGTGCAACCGCGACCGGCACGCCGTCGCCATAATAGGTAACCGCCTCCGCCGAAGCCGGATCTGGCCCATCGAGCACCGCCTGACATGCTGCGGGCAGGCTCGCCATGGTCATCACGTCGCGCGCTTTCGGTCTATCCGGGTTCTTGTTGGGACGCCACGGTTCCTCGGTGAACCACCATGCCAGCGACTGGTCGCAACCGTCGCCGGGCGCCGTGTTTTCCTGCGCTTTGCAATTGGGCGAGCCGGGCTGGCAGCCGATGCGGATGTGGAAGTGATAGTCGTGGCCCCAGAACGGCCTGACCTTGCGCAGCCATGCGCGGTCGCCTTTCACCGTGTCGCAGAGCTTCTTCTTGATGCCCGGATTGACCAGGATGCGCTCGACTTCCGCATAGCTTGCCGCGCGCTTCAGGAGCCGCATATGCGCCGGAACCCAGAGCGCATCTTTCACCAGATGGGTCTTTTCGTCGACAAGCAAGGTGGCGCTCATGTTTTCGCGCTGCTCGATCGAAAGCTTGCGGTCGGGCATTGGCGTCAGCCAGATGTCGGCGTCGAGGCCGATCTGGTGCGAGGCGTGGCCGGTCAGCATCGGGCCGCCGCGCGGCTGTGAAATGTCGCCGACCAGCAGGCCGGGCCAGCCATCGGCCGCGGCGTCGCGCGACAGTTTCTTGATCAGCGCGATCATTGTCGGATGGCCCCAGCGGCGGTTGCGCGAAGGCCGCATAACCTCCCATTTGGGGCCGTCCAGGGGAATGGCGACGCCGCCGGCAAAGCAGCCCTTGGAATAGAAGCCGATCGACTGCGGCGCAGCCACGGCCGGCAGTTTTTTGGCGCCGAACAGGTTCTTTGCCAGTTCCTCGGCCGCTGCAGGTCGCAGTGCAAGCCCCGCTATGGCGAGAACGGCGAGTGCTGCGGTCAGCAGCAGCGTTCTACCGGGCAATGATCGCTTCAACGTTTTCATGAGGCAGAACCCCTCTGCGAATTAAGTCGAATCATATCACGCCCGGCGCGACGTTTCGATCACGACCGCTTCATCCGACTGCGCGCCTCGCCGTCGCGCCAGCTACCCTCAGCCCACATATGGTCGAAGGCCGTCCGGTAGTCGGGAAAGCGGAAGCGATAGCCGGCCGCCTTGATCGCTGTGTTGGCGACACGCTTGTTCTCGCCATAGAAGGACCGCGCCATGGGCGAAAGTTGGGCGCTCTCGAACGAAATCTCGGGCGGCGGTGTGACGCCCATCAGCCCCGCGGCATAGGCGACGACGTCCTGCGGCGGCGCCGGCAGATCGTCGGTGACGTTGAAGATGCCGCCGCGATTGCCTTCGGCGAGATGCCAGAGCGCGCCGGCAATATCATCGCAATGGATGCGGTTGAACACCTGCCCCGGCTTGACCAGCCGCCGCGCGGTGCCGTTTTCCAGATTGACCAGGGCATTGCGGCCCGGCCCGTAAATGCCGGAAAGCCGCAGGATCGCCACCGGCCGGCCGATGTCCTGACCCAGTTTCAGCCAGTCCCGCTCGGCGGCGACACGCAGCATCGAGCGCTTCGACAGCGGCCGGCACTCGGCGGTCTCGTCCACCCAGCCGCCGCCATGGTCGCCGTAGACGCCGACGGTGGAGAGATAGGCGATCCATTCGAGCGCCGGCATCTCTGTCGCGATTGTCCCGCGCGCCGCATTCAGCACCGGGTCGCCGGCCTCTTCCGGCGCCACCGAGACGACGAGATGGGTTGTTTTCTTCAGCGCGTCGCCGATTTCGGGTGTCAGCGCGCCATCGAAAAGCAGCGGCTGGATTCCGGCTTGCCGCAGCGCTTCGAATTTCTCCGCTGCGCGTGTCGTCCCAAGGATTGTGCCGGCATCCCTGTTGGCGCGGGCAAATGCCTTGCCCGAATAGCCGGCGCCGAAAATGAAGATCTGCTTCTCGCTCATGCATGCGCCTCGATTTGATTTGCCAGCGCCAAGCGCCATTCGCGTTGCACGGCCTCGTCGCTTTCTGCTTTCATTGCAGCGGTGGCACGTTTGGCAAATTCGGTCTCGGGCACAAGCCGTGACAGCGCCCATACCGCCGCCCCGCGCACCAGGGGCGAGGCATCGCCGAGCAGTGCACGCACCGCGTTGCCGAGCGAGGAATCGCCTGAATTGCCGGCAGCGATCAGCACATTGCGGACAAAGCGGTCGCGACCGATGCGCTTGATTGGCGAACCGACAAAGAGTGCACGGAAGGCAGCGTCGTCGAGCGTCAAGAGATCGGCGAGCGGCGGCTCGCGCAAATCCGCGCGGGCGACGAGCTTCGCTTCCGAGGCAACCTGGGCAAACTTGTTCCACGGGCAGGCGGCCAGGCAGTCGTCGCAGCCATAGATGCGGTTGCCGATTTTTTCCCGGAACTCATGCGGGATCGGTCCCTTGTTCTCGATGGTGAGGTAGGAGATGCAGCGTCGCGCATCGAGCCGGTAGGGCGCCGGAAAGGCGTCGGTCGGGCAAACGTCGAGACAGGCGCGGCACGAGCCGCAATGATCGTCCTCGGGCGTATCGGGCGCAAGCTCGGCCGTCGTGAAGATGGTGCCGAGGAACAGCCAGGAGCCATGCGCGCGGCTGACCAGGTTGGTGTGCTTGCCTTGCCAGCCAAGGCCGGCGGCTTCAGCCAGCGGCTTTTCCATCACCGGGGCGGTATCGACGAACACCTTTACGTCGCTCCCCGAGCGCGCCACGATCTTGGCGGCGATCTCTTTCAGCCGGCCTTTCATCACGTCGTGATAATCGCGGTTCTGCGCATAGACGGAGATCGCACCACAACCGGGCTTCTCCAGCATCGCGCGCGGATCATGGTCCGGGCCGTAGTTCATGGCCAGCACGATGATCGAGCGAACCTCAGGCCAAAGTGCTGTCGGCTCGCCGCGGCGCTCGAGCGTCTCAGCGATCCAGCCCATTGAGCCTTGAAAGCCGTCGGCGACGAACTCGGCCAGCCGTGCCGGCGCCAGCGGGATGGCATTTGGCGTGGTGACGGCAACAGCATCGAAACCGGCGCGCCGTGCCTCGCGGTCGATCAGCGCGCGCAGGTTTTGCGCTCTAGAAATCGAGGTCCGCATAATGTGACACCGGCGACAGGCCGCGCACCCGGTCGGACAAAAGCGGCCGGAACGATGGCCGTGATTTCACCCGTGCGTACCATTCGCGCGCGGCAGCGTGTTCGCGCCAGTCGATCTCGCCGAGATAGTCGAGCACGGACAGCGCAGCCGCAGCCGCGAGGTCGGCATAGGTGACCTTGTTGCCGGCCAGCCAATGGCGGGTGCCGGCCAGCCAGTTGGTGTATTTCATGTGCTGGCGGATATTGGCGCGCGCGGCGCGGATCGCCGCCGAATCGGGCGAACCGCCGCCCACCGTTTCCGGCATGACCGGCTTCAGCACGCGCTCGCGCACCAGATGCCGGGTAACCTCGCCCTCGGCCTTGTTGAGATACCAGTCGGTCAGCCGGCGGATTTCGGCGCGCTCCATCGGGTCTTCGGCGAACAGCCGCTTGTCGCGCTTCAAGACGCCGCGCGTCTCGTCGAGATATTCCGCGATGACGACCGCGCCGACAATCGGCACGTCGCCCTCGGCAAGCAGGATCGGCAGCGTGCCGGCCGGGTTCAGCGCCAGGAATTCCTTGCGCCGCATCCACGGCTTTTCCTCGATCAGCGCCAGCTCCTCGCCATACTCGCCGAAAGCGAGGCGAACGAAGCGGCAGGTGGCGAACATCGGGTGGTGGAAAAGCGTCAGCATGGTCCCGCGATAATAGAGCGCACTGGCAAATCGCCGGCTGCGCCGGTAAGTCTTGGCCGCCCCGATTCAGGTGGCCGTCAGGGTGCTGCGACCTATAGGAGGAGTTCCGCGCCATGACAAGCAAGCCGTTCTTCAAAGCCCTCACTCGAACGCCGAGGTTTCCATGGAAAGCCAGACCATCGTCGAAGCGTTGCTGCTCGGCATGATCGAGGGCATGACCGAGTTCATTCCGGTCTCGTCGACTGGCCATATCCTGCTTGCCGGCCATTTTCTCGGCTTCCATTCGACCGGCAAGGCCTTCGAGATTCTGATCCAGCTCGGCGCCATACTGGCTATCCTCAGCGTCTATTTCCATCGTCTGTGGCAGATGCTGGTCGATCTGCCGCGTGATCGGGTGACGCGGCATTTCGTCCTCGGCATCCTCGTCGCCTTCCTGCCGGCCGCCGTCATCGGCGCGCTGGCGCATGGCTTCATCAAGACGGTGCTGTTTGAATCGCCGAGGCTGATCTGCATCATGCTGATCATCGGCGGCGTGGTCCTGCTGTGGGTGGATCGCTTCAAGCCGAAGCCGCTCTACCATGACGTCGAGCGGTTTCCGCTCAGGCTCTATCTGCAGATCGGACTGTTCCAGTGCCTTTCGCTGATCCCCGGCACGTCGCGCTCCGGCTCGACGATCGTCGGCGCGCTGCTTCTGGGCGTCGACAAACGCGCGGCTGCAGAATTCTCCTTCTTCCTCGCCATGCCGACGATGGTCGGCGCCTTCGCCTTCGACCTCTTCAAGAACCGCAACGTGCTGACCAGCGCAGATCTGCCGGTCATCACCGCCGGTTTCATCGCCGCCTTCGTCGCGGCGCTTATCGTCGTGCGCTTCCTGCTCAACTACGTCTCGCGCCACGGCTATTCGCTGTTCGGCTGGTGGCGGCTGGTCATCGGCACCGTCGGGCTGGCGGCGCTGTTCGTCTGGGGGTAAGGCGGCACAGTTAATTTGGAACGGTCGCCCTAGGTCGGACCAATCACTCTGAACGACCGAGCTCAACCCTTCCTGGACGTTTACCCCACCACAATTCCGGAGGGAACTTCGCATCTGAGCAGACACCGGTGGTGTGGCATGGTACCGTTGCTAACAGGCGATATCTTGCAGGTGCGCAATGTCAGGGCACGAGCATTGGCAACTCGATGGCAGCGCGCCCGAGCTTTACCAGCGCTACCTGGTACCGGCGATCACTTCGATATGGGCAGCCGATCTTATCGATCGCGTGCAGCCAAAGCACGGAGAAGCCGTACTCGACGTTGCTTGCGGAACTGGCGTGGTGACGCGCCTGGCTGCCGAACGGGTCACGACGGGACGTGTCGTCGGGCTTGATTTGAATGAGGGTACGCTCACCGTCGCGCGGTCCGTGCCGCACACAGGTGTGCCAATTGAATGGCTGCAAGGCAGTGCCCTCGCACTCCCGGTTAATGACGGCGCGATCGACCTCGTTCTTTGCCAACTCGGTCTCCAGTTCTTCCCGGATCGAGCCTGCGCTGTCCGCGAGATGAAGCGGGTGCTGGTATCTTCGGGCAGGGTTGCGCTCAGCGTCTATAGCGCCATCGAACGCACACCCGGCGCAGAGGCCTTTGCAAGTGCTCTCGATGAGTGGCTAGGACCGGACGCGTCGAAGATCAAACGTGCCGAGCATATTTTTGCTGACGCGAATGAGGTCGGCGATCTGTTGAGGAAAGAGGGGCTGGATGACGTCGAACTCTACACCGTCACGAAAAGGATTAGCTTTCCATCTGTTCTCGACTATGTACGTTTTCAGCTGATCGCTACACCCATGGCTGGCCTCTTGGCCGATTACCAGGCGTCCGAGCGCGACAGCGTGATAGAGGCGGTCGCCTCCGCCACTCGGTTGCGCCTTGATCCGAGCATGATGGTCGATGGGCGCTTCTCGTTCCCACAGGAGGCGCATATCGCGATCGCAAGCAAACTCTGACGTAGATTTAGCTGCAGTTTCGGCTATTGGCACTGCTTGCCCGTTCCCGATGGACGAGACGATGATAACATCCACCTATCTCGGCCATTTGCGGCAGGGCATGGTCTAGTTTCGCCCGTAGAAAACATTCTTGACATGCACCGGCCAGCGCCACGGCAGCACCGCGACCATGTCGAAACGCACCGACAATCGTCCATAGTCGGACTGTCGCGACAGCCAGAGATCGGCGGCGCTTTCGATGCGACGCTCCGATTCGTGGCGAACAGCCTCCATGGCTTCCATCAGTGTGCGGCGCGTCTTCACCTCGACGATCAGCACCAGGTCGCCGCGGCGCGCGATCAGGTCGATCTCGCCGAACCGCGTGCGGTGGCGGCGCGCCAGGATCCGGTAGCCCTTCACCATCAATGCCGCAGCCGCCAGCCACTCGCTGTGGTGGCCGCGCCGATAGGCCCGTTGGCGGCTGGCGACCGGGCGTTCAGCCATCGCCGTCTTTCCCGGTGTCCAGGTTCATTCCAGTATCCTTGAGTTCGAGCAGCCGCCGATAAAGCGCCTGCTTCTGGCCGCCGGTCATCTTGGCGGCTTCCGCAGCCGCCTTGGAGGCCGGCATCTCGGCGGCAAGCGAAAGCAGCAGCCGGTCGATGTCGGCTGGTTCGTCGGCCGTTGCTTCCGACGGGCCGACGCAGATGACGATCTCACCCTTCGGCGTGTCGGCCGCCTCATAGTGATCGGCGAGCGACTCTAAGGTGCCGGTCCGCATCTCCTCGAAGGTCTTGGTCAGCTCGCGGCCGATCGCGGCCTTGCGGGCGCCGCCCAGCGCCTCGACCATGGCACTGAGCGTCTCGGCCAGCCGACGCGGCGATTCAAAGAAGATCAGCGTCGCCGGCACCATTTTGAGCGCTTCCAGCCGCGCCAGCCGCTGCGCGGTCTTTACTGGCAGGAAGCCGGCAAACAGAAAGGCATCCGAAGGCAGGCCGGACGCCGTCAGTGCCGCTAGGGCCGCTGAGGGGCCGGGGATCGGCACGACGCGAATGCCCTGGTCGAGCGCTTCGCCGACCAGCCGATAACCGGGATCGGAGATCAGCGGCGTGCCGGCGTCCGAGATCAGCGCCACGCTCTGCCCGGCCAGCAAGGCTGCGATCAGTTTTGGGCCGGCCTCGCCGGCATTGTGCTCGTGATAGGCTGACGTGCGGCGGCGGATGCCGTAGCGGTCGAGCAGCACACGGCTGACCCGCGTGTCCTCGCAGGCGACGATATCGGCGGCGGCGAGCGTCTCAAGGGCGCGTAATGTGATGTCGGCGAGGTTGCCGATCGGCGTCGCCACCAGGTAGAGCGCCGGCTCGAGCGGCCGGACAGGTATCTCGGTCTGGCCGATCACGTAGCTGCGTTTTGCCAACTCGCCGATCACCGGTGTTCCCCGTCAGGCTCTGACCTTGAATGCATTCGGCCCTGTTTGGCACGGCTCACGCCCGGTTGCAAAACCCATGCCGAAGTGAAGCGGCTGTCATGTCTTTGCCACAGTACGGAACGAAACCGTGCCCGGCGGATTAATGCCTGATCTCGGGAGGAGCAGGATGGACAGCCTCAAGATACAGGACGTTTTCGAACCTTACTATGAAGGGCGCAAGCGCTTTGCCGCGCGAAAGGACAAGAGCCTGCCTACCAAAGTCGGCGCCGGCTTGGCTAAAAGGCCCCGAAAGCGCCGTCCGTCAAAGGCAACCAAGCTGAAAATCGAGCCCTCGACCGGCACCGGCAGCACGATGGAGCACTGACCAGACGATGCCCAATCGCTTCGACATTTTCGTCACCCGCCTTGAAACGAAAAGCTCCCGCAATGGAGCGCCCCCACACCCGATGAGCGATCAACACCGCGCCCGCCGCGACAAGGGCGACGCCAAGCCGGCTCGCTCCGGTGAGGCGGACGCCGAGAAAGACCACGCCAAGCGCCGCCACAAGCATGACGCCTGACTACAACCTTCGCGATTGGCCGAGACACTTTTCTCTAAAGCGTGGGGGGAAACGCTCGGCCACATTATTCAACCCAGATACTTCGCGACGCGCGCTTCCAGCAGACGCACCAGACCTGGGTCCATGAACTCATAGTCGTCCGGAATGTCGAGGCAGATCACGCGAGCCTTCTTCAGGCTGGCCTTGAATTTCTTCTGCAGTTTGGCGCGGTGCGCCTTTTCCATCACGAAGATGATGTCGGCCCAAGAAACGAGGTCGTGCGTCAACGGGTTGTCGGCATCGTGGTTGGTGCCGCCAGATGCGACCTCGATATCCCTTCGGCCAGAAAACACCTGCTCCGCGGTCGGGCTTCGCAAGCGATTCTGGCTGCAGACGAAGAGGACGTTCTTCACCAGCTTCGATCTCTGGTTTGGCTATTCCCCTGGCCGGGAAACCAAATCGCGCTCCGCCGAAGGCGATTATTCATCCCACATCTCGCGTATCTTTTTTGGTAAAGGGATGTACTGATCAAGCGTAAGTCCAAATAGATCGAATTCTATCGAATCGTCCTTGGCGATCGCTCTAAGGTTTATCCCCACATAAGTCATAAAATTGCGCACTACGTCGAACTCGCTTAGGCCTGACATCCTAATTTTCTGGATTTCTGGTTTTTTATGAATATCGCCTCTGCTTCATAAAAGTCTTCATCCTCTTGAGATCTCGATATCTCAGTTAATCCAAACTCGAAAACATCATCCGTGTTCAGTGTTCGCAGAGTCTCGTGGATCAGGAACTTCATGGCAGGCCCATATTAGAAACGGCGTGACGACCTTCAAAGTAAGCCGAACACCTTGCATTCTTGCTCAATCCGATAAATTGCAATCACAGTCCAATCACTTGGCACTCTGCGCTTACCGCGCCAGATCCGCCACCACCGCGTCGAGCACGATCATGCCGGCCGGCGTGGCGCGCAGGCGGGCATTGCCGATCGGCGCCACCAGCCCCTCACCCTGCAGCACCGACAGCCGCGCCGTCGACAAGCCGCGCCCGGAAAACGCCTCGTAGCGCGAGAGATCGATGCCCTCGGTCAGCCTCAGCCCCATCAGCAGGAACTCGTCGGCCTCTTCAGAGCGCGTCAGGGTCTCGCCGCCGGTGACGCCATGGCCCTTGGCCTCGACCAGATTGGCCCAGGTTTCCGGCATTCTTTCGGCGATCGTCACCACGCGGCGACCGTTTTCGATGAAGCGGCCATGGGCGCCGGGACCGACGCCGACATATTCGCCATAGCGCCAGTAGGTGAGATTGTGCCGGCTTTCGGCACCTGATCTGGCGTGGTTGGAAATCTCGTAGGCCGGCAGCCCATGTGCGGCGGTGATCTTCTGCGTCAGCGCATAGAGATCGGCGGCATGGTCATTGTCGGGAATAGCGAATTTCCTGGCCGCATGCAGCGCGTGGAACGGCGTGCCTTCCTCGATGGTCAGCTGGTAGAGCGACAGATGGTCGGCGGCGTGGCCGATAGCCTGTTCGAGCTCCGCCTGCCACGCCTCAGGTGTCTGGCCGGGCCGTGCGTAGATCAGGTCGAACGACAGCCGCGGAAAAATCTCACGCGCCAGGCCGATCGCATGCAGCGCTTCATCGACATTGTGCAGCCGGCCGAGGAAGCGCAGATCCTTGTCGTTCAGCGCCTGCACGCCGAGCGATACGCGGTTGACACCCGCCGCCCGGTAGCCGCGAAAGCGCTCGGCCTCGACCGAGGAGGGGTTGGCTTCCAGCGTCACCTCGATGCCGGCGGGCACCGTCCAGTTCTTCGCGACCGCGTCCAGCACCGTCGCGACGGTTTCCGGCTTCATCAGCGATGGCGTGCCGCCGCCGAGAAAAATGCTGGTCACCTCGCGCGGTCCGGTGCGGTGGCGCATCGTCGCAAGCTCGGTCTCGAAGGCGCGCGCAAAACGCTCCTCGTCGACCGGCTGGTGGCGGACATGGCTGTTGAAGTCGCAATAGGGGCATTTGGCCGCGCAGAACGGCCAGTGGATGTAGACGCCGAAGCCGGGGCTGCGGTCGAGCAGCATGGTCATTTCACGCCCGATCGTGCCAAATCCAGTCTGGCGTGCGCGAATTTCTGAAAGGCGCGGGCGCGGTGCGACAATGCCGTCGGCTGGCCGGGCTTCCAGCCATGTTTTTCCTCTGTGGTCATCTCGCCGAAGGTCTTTTCGAAACCGTCCGGCACGAACACCGGGTCGTAGCCGAAGCCGAGTTCGCCGCGCGGCGGCCATACCAGCGTGCCCTCGACCTCGCCTCGGAAATATTCGGCCGCGCCGTCGGGAAAGGCCAGGCAGATGACGGCGACGAAGCGACCCTTGCGCTGCGCAGGCGCGGCCGCGCCGACTTCCTGCAACGCCACTTCCGCCCGCTGCATCGCCATGCCGAAATCGCGGGACCCGTCCGGCGCCTCGGCCCAATTGGCGGTATAGACGCCGGGCGCTCCGCCTAGCGCATCGACACACAGGCCAGAATCGTCCGACAATGCCGGCAGGCCTGTCGCCTTGGCGGCGGCAAAAGCCTTGAGATAGGCGTTCTCCTCGAAGGTGGTGCCGGTCTCCTCCGGCTCCGGCAGGCCGTATTCCTTGGCCGACTTCGCTTCTATGCCGAATGGCGCCATCAGATCGGCGAACTCGCGCAGTTTGCCGGCATTGTGGCTGGCTACGACAATTCTGTGCCCATCAAGCGAATGCATCAGAGGCCCCAGATTCTTGGCTCGGCGAATTCGATCGAATTGCCGGAAGGGTCGCGAATGTAGATCGAGCGGCCGCCTTGCGGCCATTCGAACTCGCTTTCGATGGCAATCTTCTTCGCTTCCAGATGCGCTCTCCAGCGCACGATCTCGTCCGCGCTTGCTGCAAAGCAGAGATGGCCGTCGCCGACAGCGCCGTGCGGCGGCACTTTCAGCCTGGCATCGGGCGCCGGCGGCACCTTGGTCGCCTCGGCGTTGAAGACGAGCAGCACGCCGTCGCCGCAACGGAAGAAAAGATGCCTGCCGTCGACCTTGCCCAGCAGATCGAGCCCAAGCACGCCGGAATAGAATTCTTCCGCGGCATTGAGGTCGGTCACGTAGAGGGCTGATTCGAGGATGGCGGAAGGGGTCATGACAGGGTTAAGCTACAGCCATCTGTTGCAGGCTGACCAGTCGCTGGATGCCTTTCTTGGCCATTTCCATTAGCGCCGTGAACTGCTCTTCTGAGAAAGGCTCGCCCTCGGCCGTGCCCTGGATCTCGACGATGCCGCCCTTGCCGGTCATGACGAAGTTGGCGTCGGTGCCGGCCGAGGAATCCTCGAGATAGTCGAGATCGATGACCGGCTGGCCGTCATGGATGCCGCATGAGATAGCCGCGACATGATCCTTCAGCACCTTGGCGACGCTGGCCATCTGCCGGGCTTCCATCCAGCGCAGGCAATCGTAAAGCGCCACCCAACCGCCGGTGATCGAGGCTGTGCGCGTGCCGCCATCGGCCTGAATCACGTCGCAGTCGACGGTGATCTGCTGCTCGCCGAGCGCCTGCAGATCGACCACGGCGCGCAGCGAACGCCCGATCAGCCGCTGGATTTCCAGCGTGCGGCCGCCTTGCTTGCCGGCCGAAGCTTCGCGGCGCATGCGCTCGCCGGTCGAGCGCGGCAGCATGCCGTATTCCGCCGTCACCCAGCCCTTGCCGGAATTGCGCATCCAGCCCGGCACCTTTTCCTCGAGGCTGGCCGTGCACAGCACATGCGTGTCGCCGAACTTCACCAGGCACGAACCTTCCGCGTGCTTGGAGACGCCGCGTTCGAAGGAGATGGCGCGCATTTCGTCGAATTGGCGTTTGGAAGGGCGCATTCAGGCTTTTATCCTATTTTTCGGAATCGTGGCCGGCTTGTAGCCGCACGCGACGAGAGGCGCAAAGGAAAATGGACCAGTTGCGCCGGCGTGGCCGAAGTCTATATCTTTGGGCCGGAGGTGTTTGGCTCGAAATGACCAAGGCAGTCGATCCCAATTCCCAGTCGGCGGCAGTGCTCCAGTCCCCTGCGCTTCAATCGCCCGCACTCCAGTCGCCCGCACTCCAGTCGCTCGACATGCGCTCGCGCGACATCTTTCGGCGCATTGTCGATTCCTATCTGAAGGACGGCGAGCCGGTCGGCTCACGTAGCCTGTCGCGTATCCTGCCGTCTTCGCTGTCGCCCGCCACCATCCGCAACGTGATGAGTGATCTCGAGCATCTCGGTCTGATCTATGCGCCGCATATATCGGCCGGCCGGCTGCCGACCCAAGCCGGGCTGCGCTTCTTCGTCGATGCTTTCATGGAGCTTGGCGATCTCTCCGACGAGGAGCGCCGCACCATCGAGGCGCAGGTGCGCGCCTCCGGCTCTGGCGCGACGCTGGAGCACATGCTCACCGAGGCCAGCCAGATGCTGTCCGGCATGTCGCGCGGCGCCGGCCTCGTGCTTGCCGCCAAGAACGAGGTGGCGCTCAAGCACATCGAATTCATCCAACTCGAGCCGACCAAGGCGCTGGCCGTGCTGGTGTCGCAGAACGGCGACGTCGAAAATCGCGTCGTCGACCTGCCGGCCGGCATCACCGTCTCGCAATTGCATGAAGCCTCGAACTTCCTCAATGCCCACATCCGTGGCCGCACGCTGGCCGAGGCGCGGATCGAGATCGCCCGCATCAAGGAAGAGACCAAGGCTGCCCTCGACACGCTGTCGCAGGATCTGGTGGAGAAGGGCCTTGCGGTCTGGGCGGGCGCCGAGAGCGGCCTGCCGGCGCGTCTCATCGTGCGCGGCCGCGCCAACCTGCTGGAAAATGTCACCGCGCAGGCCGACATCGAGCTGCTGCGGCATTTGTTCGAGGATCTGGAGACGCAGAACGGGCTGATCCAGCTTCTCGACCTCGCCGAGGAAGGCTCCGGCGTGCGCATCTTCATCGGCTCGGAAAACAAGCTGTTTTCGCTGTCGGGCTCGTCGCTGGTCGTGGCGCCCTATCGCGACAAGGACGCCCGCGTCATCGGCGCGCTCGGCGTCATCGGCCCGACGCGGCTGAACTACGCACGCATCGTGCCGATGGTCGACTATACCGCGCAGCTTATTTCGCGCATGCTGCGGTAATACACGTCGCCCAAAACCAAAGCGCGTCGCACGAATCCCTTCAAACGCGACACGCTTTCGGGGACCTCAAGGAGAAAAAAATGGCGCTGGAATCATTCAAAGCCCAGATCAGCCTATTGCTCGAGCAGATGATCAACCAGCCCGAGGATCAGCATGAAGTGCAGGAACAACTGCGCGAAAAGCTGAGGGAGATGCGCGCCATGGGCCTGCCGCTGCCGGCCGATCTCGTCGCGCTGGAAAAGCGCCTCGACGACGATTTCTACGCAGCCGGAAACTGAGCCCGAAAAACCATACGGTCGATTTGCCGGCGCGTCACTTACGGCAAAGCCCGTCTTGATCGGCGCGTTCGCCTGGCCGGGCGGCGCTGGTGCAATCGAAACCGTCCCTCAGGGAGTACACGCCTGCCCACCTTTGTGCGACAAGGCCCCAGTCTTAAACGGCTCAGTCTAAAAGGTCGATCCCGTTTTTTGGGGTCATGCGCTAAGGCCGAAACCATGACCCTCACCGGATTCCTCGCTTATAGCGCGGCCCTCGGCATCGCCGCTGCCATCCCCGGCCCGGGGCTCACCGCGCTTATTGCGCGTGCGCTTGGCTCCGGCTTTCGCTCGGCGCTCGCCATGTCCTTCGGGCTGATGCTCGGCGATCTCACCTACCTCACCGCCGTGGTGCTCGGCCTCGCGCTCGTCGCGCAGACCTTCGGCATGGCCTTCCTGGCGATCAAATGGCTGGGCGTCGCCTATCTCGCTTTCCTGGGCTGGCGCTTTTGGACGAGCGGCATCGCGCCCGAAACGGTGGCGGCGAAGAAAGGCAGGGGCGGGCTGGTGTCGAGCTTTATTGCCGGCCTCGCCGTCACGCTCGGCAATCCGAAGACGATGATCTTCTATCTCGCCATCACGCCGACCATCGTCGATCTGAAGACCATTACGCTCGCCGACTACGGCATCCTCGTCGCGCTGACGCTCGTCGTGTTGCTGGTGGTGCTGGTGCCCTATCTGGCGCTGGCGGCCAAGGCGCGCGGGCTTCTGAAGTCGCCGCGCGCGCTGAGGGCGTTGAACCGCACCGCCGCCGCCTTCATGGTCGGGGCGGCGGCTGCGATCGCCGCCCGGCAATAGGCCAGTTTTGGCCACGCCTGAATGCTTTTCCCGGGCGAGGGTGTTTTCAGAATGCGTTCCAGTCGGATATTTTCAAACGGCAGACTATCTTGCGCGGCCGAAGGCTTTATCCTGCCTTGTCGAGACTTATGCCCATCTGACTCTTGCCCGCCTAACTCTTGGGAGCGAAACCAATGAACAAGCCCGCCACCACCGAGCACGCGCCGGGCCGCGGCCGCATCTACAATTCGATCACCGAGACGATCGGCGACACGCCGCTGGTACGGCTCGACAAATTCGCCAATGAAAAGGGCGTCGTTGCCAATCTGCTGGCCAAGCTCGAATTCTTCAACCCGATCGCCTCGGTCAAGGACCGCATCGGCGTCTCGATGATCGAGGCGCTGGAGGCATCGGGCAGGATTGCACCCGGCAGGACGACGCTGATCGAGCCGACCTCGGGCAACACCGGCATCGCGCTCGCCTTTGCCGCTGCCGCCAAGGGCTACAAACTGATCCTGACGATGCCGGAAACCATGTCGGTCGAGCGCCGCAAGATGCTGGCGCTGCTCGGCGCCGAACTGGTGCTGACCGAAGGGCCGAAAGGCATGAAGGGCGCCATCGCCAAGGCCGACGAGCTGGCCGCGACGCTGCCCGACGCCATTATTCCGCAGCAGTTCGAAAATCCGGCCAACCCGGAGATCCACCGCCGCACCACGGCCGAGGAAATCTGGAACGACACCCATGGCGAGGTCGACATCTTCGTGGCCGGCATCGGCACCGGTGGCACCATCACCGGCGTCGGCCAGGTGCTGAAGCAGCGCAAGCCCTCCGTGCATGTCGTCGCCGTCGAGCCGGAAGCCTCGCCGGTGCTGTCGGGCGGCCAGCCCGGTCCGCACAAGATCCAGGGCATCGGCGCCGGCTTCGCGCCGAAGATACTCGACACGACGATTTATGACGAGATCGTCAAAGTCTCCAACGAGGATTCGGTCGCCAATGCGCGGCTCGTCGCGCGCCTCGAAGGCGTGCCGGTCGGCATCTCGTCGGGCGCTGCCCTGCAGGCGGCGATCGTCGTCGGCTCGCGGCCGGAGAACAATGGCAAGAACCTCGTGGTGGTCGTCCCGTCCTTCGCCGAGCGCTACCTGTCGACGATCCTGTTCGAAGGGCTGGGGGCTTAGGTCCCTCGACGAAGGTAGGTTGGGCCTCAGCTAATCTCGAAAGTTGCGCTAGTCCACCTAAGGAGCGACAGGCTCCAGCCGTGCGCCGAGGACCCAGATGGCAGCGCTGGACCGCTGAAAAAACACCTGTGGCGGCCGTTGCTCGCTTGAGTGGAGCGGCGCTTCCGGTTCAGATCGTCGCCGGCCTTGCACCGGCTGGCGGAGGATTTCATGTACAAGCTCTATACCCGTGCCAATACCGGCGGCGTTGTCGTCGAGGCGGCGCTGATACTGGCGGGTGCGCCTTTCGACCAGATCGATGTTCCGAAGTCGAACCCGCCCGACCAGGCCTTCCTCGACATCAGCCCCTTGAACCAGGTGCCAGTCCTGATCTTGCCGGACGGAAGTTCGATGACCGAATCGGCGGCGATCTGCATCCTGCTTGCCGAGCGCCACCCGGAAGCGAACTTGGCGCCGGCAGCGAACTCGCCTGACCGCGCCGACTTCCTGCGCTGGATGACGTTCATGTCGTCGGTCATCTATCAGGCTGACCTGCGGTTCTTCTATGCTCATCGCTACACAGCCGATCCCGGCGGCGTTGACGCGGTCAAGCAGGCGGCGATCTCGGAATTGGATCGCGGCTTGGCCATTCTCGATGCTGCCTTCGAAGGCCGCGACTGGCTGGTCGGCGACCAGCTCTCGCTGGCCGACATCTATCTCGTCATGCTGGTGGCCTGGCATCCCGAGGTCGGAAAAGTCCGCACCGCCTGGCCGAACATCGAACGCCTGTGGGCCAAATGCGGGAGCATCAGGTGATGAGGAAGCTGAACGCCTCCCACGCCATGTGGCCGGCCTGAACCGATCGCCTTGTCTCAGTCTGCTTCCGCGCGGCCGAACCCCGCCCGTCGTTCCTGCAGGAACCGGCGCACAGCCGGGTCGCGTTCGAGGCCGATCGCCCGGTCATAGGCTGCGGCCGCTTCCCGGGTTTTGCCGATCCTGGCCAGAAGGCCCGCGCGCGCGGCCCAATAAGGCTGATAATCATGCAGCCGTTTGTCGTCGCCAAGCTGATCAAGTGCACTCAATCCCGCCGCGGCGCCGTCGGCCTCGGCAATGGCCACCGCGCGGTTGATCGAAATCACCGGCGAGCCGGCAACCATCGACAGCGCGTCGTAGAGATGTTTGATCGCAATCCAGTCGGTCCGGCCGGTCAGCCGCCGGGTCGTATGGGCGGATTGCACGGCCGCCTCGAGCTGGTAGCGACCGACAACGCCCTTGGCCGCGGCGCGCCTGAGCAGCGTCTCCGCTTCGTCGATCAAGGCGCCGTCCCACAGCGCAAGCTCCTGCTCGGCCAATGGCACATAGTCTCCGGCGGCGTTGCGCCGCGCCGCACGCCGCGCCTCGGCAAACAGCATCAGCGCCAGGAGGCCGAGCGCTTCCGGCTCATCCGGCATCAACGACGCCACCAGCCGGCCGAGCCAGATGCCTTCGGTCGCGAGATTGCGCCGCCGGGTTTCGGTGCCGGCCGGGTCGGACCAGCCTTCGGCGAACGCGGCGTAGATCGCTTCCAGCACCGCATCCAGCCGCTCGCCGAGCTCGGCCCGCTCCGGCACACGGAACGGAATGCCGGTCTCGCGGATGCGGTTTTTGGCGCGCACCAGGCGCTGGCCCATCGTTGCCGGCGACACCAGGAAGGCAGAGGCGATCGTCGCGGCGTCGAAGCCCAGAATGGCTTGCAGAATCAGCGGCGCGCGCACGCCGGCCTCGATCGCCGGATGGGCGCAGGCAAACATCAGCCGCAGCCGTTCGTCGGGCAGGTCTTCATCGGCCATGCGGGCCTCGATCTCCTCGGCGATCAACCTGAGATGGTCGCGGCCCGCCTCGCTGGTCAGCCGCCGCCGGATCGCGTCGACGCTACGTCTTCGTGCCACCGCCAGCAGCCAGGCTTCCGGCTTCTCAGGCACGCCGGTTTGCGGCCAGCGTTCGAGCGCCGCCGCAAAGGCGTCGGCCAGCGCGTCCTCGGCGCCGGCCACGTCGCGGATGCGCGCAGCCAGATAGGCGACCAGCTTGCCGTAGCTTTGGCGGGCGGCTGCATCCGCCGCCGCCCGTGCGATCTCCGGACGACTGTCCATTACATGGTCATTTCTCAGATAAGTACTCCGTCAGTTCCCAGATCGGCCGCACCTCCACCGTGCCGGTGCTGGCACCCGGGCAGCGCGCCGCCCAGGCAATCGCCGCGTCGGCGTCCTCCGCCTCGATCATGTAGAAACCGGCAAGCTGTTCCTTGGTATCGGCATAGGGGCCGTCGAGCACGTTGGTCTTGCCATCGGCTATCCGCACCGAGGTGGCGGATTGCGTCGGCTTCAACCGGTCGCCGGCGAGCCAGGCGCCGGATTTCTTCAACGCTTCCGTGTAGCTGACATAGGCGCTCGACATCTGGGTCACCGCATCCGCCGGCGCTGCCGCCATCCCGGCTTCGTTTGCGTAGATCAAAAGCATGTATCGCATGGTCTTCTCCCGTGGTTCGAAGGCCGCGTCATTGCCGGCCCGAGCCAATGTCGCGCGTCCCCGCCCGATTTCGACAGGCGCTGCAAAAATCTTTCGGCCCGGATGGCATCTCGCGCAAGCCTGCATGTCCAGCGGCATCGACCGTTGGTCTAATCGGCGCAATTGCGGGTTGGCATTTCCCGCCCGCTGTCTAAACTCGCCTCGGGTCGTGCGGTGGCAAATATTTCAGGGAGGAAATCAGATGCTCAATTTCAGGACGAAGTTTGTTGCCGCCGGCGCGCTGGCGCTGTCGCTGGGCATTGGCGCGGTTTCGGCCAAGGCGCAGGAATTCATCAACGTGCTGACTGGCGGCACGTCGGGCGTCTACTATCCGCTCGGCGTCGCGCTGTCGGAAATCTACGGCAAGGGCATCGAAGGCGCCCGCACCCAGGTGCAGGCGACGAAAGCTTCGGTCGAGAACCTCAACCTGCTGCAGCAGGGCAAAGGCGAGATCGCCTTCGCACTCGGCGATGCCGTCAAACTGGCCGCCGAGGGCAATACCGAAGCCGGCTATCCGGGCAAGCTCGACAAGCTGCGCGGCATCGCCGCCATCTATCCCAACTACATCCAGATCGTTGCCAGCAAGGAGTCCGGCATCAAGACGCTTGCCGACCTCAAGGGCAAGAGCCTGTCTGTCGGCGCGCCGGCCTCCGGCACCGAGCTCAACGCCCGCGCCATCTTCGCGGCCGCCGGGCTGAAATACGAGGACCTTGGACGGGTCGAGTATCTGCCCTTCGCCGAATCGGTCGAGCTCATCAAGAACCGCCAGCTCGACGCCACGCTGCAATCGGCCGGCCTCGGCGTCGCATCGATCCGCGACCTCGCCACCTCGGTGCCGATCAACGTCGTTGCAGTACCGGCGGAGGACGTCGCCAAGATCGGCTCGCCCTATCTTTCGGTAGCCATTCCCAAGGGCACCTATGAAGGCCAGACCGAGGATGTCGCGACCGCCGCCGTCGGTAATTTCCTCATCACCCATGCCGACGTCTCCGACGAGACCGCCTATCAGATGACCAAGCTGCTGTTCGAAAATCTCGACCAACTCGCCGCCGCCCACGCCGCCGCCAAGGCGATCGACATGGCCAAGGCGCTCGACGGCATGCCGGTGCCGCTGCATCCCGGCGCCGAGCGGTACTACAAGGAAAAGGGGCTGGTGAAGTAGGGCACTCCCTCCCCCTCAAGGGCAGGGCTATCGCATATGAGTGATGGCATTGATGAGATAGTCGTCATTCCAGGCGCATTTCTTGAT